>WQUF01000176.1 GCA_009785875.1 Oscillospiraceae bacterium
AAATCCCAAAGATTATATTCAGCACTTATTAATTCATCATTATCATCGTAGAACATTTCCCTCATGTTACTACCCCATAAAATTAAAATTACTATATTTTATTATATGATTTTGTGCAAAAAAAAGAACACTTTTTTTTGTTCTGCATATTATAAAATATGAAGAGTTAAGGAGGGATAATAATGTTATCTCAAAAATATAAAAATAGCTTGGTTTTAAGCTATAAACTTCTAGATAGCGATGGAAAAACTAAGTCAAAGAGCAATACCATAAATAATTTAAACCCTGAAATCACAAACGAGAAAGCATATGAGGTTGCTATTTTAATTAAGAACCTCATGGCTTACAGTAGCGAAAAAATAACTAGGAAAAATGAAGAAATTCTTCTTGAAGACTAAGAAAGGAGGGTTAGATGATGGATACAGTTACTTTAAGCTTAACTTTTCAAGACGAAAATGGGAAGAAATTTAAGATTAAGCTTAATGATATACGATCAGATGTAACAAGTGCTGAAGTTTTAGTACTTGCAAACAAATTTATTGACGATGATGTCTTGGTTAACAAAGGAGCCAAGATCGTTGAATATTTATCTGCTGAAAAAATCATCGTGGAACGTTTAGAATTAATTTAATCTCAGCCACCAGCATAAGCTGGTGGCTGATTAAAGAATAATAAATGGAATGTTACTTATTAATTTGACTGAGCTTTTGTAGGCTTCTTTTAATTCCATCATTATTTGATTTTATTTCTAATGCACCAAATAATTAATAAATATCTTCCTCTGAATAACCATCGAAATAATTATGAGAGATATCGATGAGTATTCCCAAGTTAGAATGATTATCTATAAATTGAACATATTGATTTAATCCATTAAATAAGAAAAACTCTCCAGTTACATGTGTTTCCAAAGAAAAAGAAATATTATGTTGCAAAGCTATTTTTACCCATTTATTTATGGCTTCATTAAAAAAATATAAACACAATTTTTTTTCTGCTAAGCTTAGTCCATAAGTATATGGAGGATGAATTGAAATATCATGCATATTATGATTGATAGCAACATCAAAACTTTCTTTCAAATCATTATCAAATGATTGAAGTTCTTCTATCGAATTAATTTTATATAATCCTCCAAAGTGATAAGTAAGCTTAAATTCATTAAAGTATGAAGGGATATTATTTAGATCAAGGTTAAGTTCTTTATATAAAGTATTCGTAAGGTGGATTCCTTCAAAACCGTAATTTTTAGCTATATTATAAATAAATCTCCATCTATCAGATTCATTTGAGATTTTTTTTATTTTCTCAAAATTTTCAAATCCTATTTCATCCATTGAAAAATACATATTTCACCTAACCTATATTTTATTTTACAACCCAATGACCACCTTTCGAAGAACCTACACGTTCAAGCAATCCTTTTGTTTTGAGAGCTTGAATATGGACCTGCACATAACGCGAAGTTATCCCAACTTCTTTTGCTATTGCTTTTGTGCTAATTTTAGGATTGGCACGCATTAATTCTAAAATTTTTATCTCTGTTGTATTTACAAGATCAAAATTTTCTACGAAGTTTTCTACGAAGTTTTCTACGAAGTTTTCTACGATGTTGGTATTAAATCCAATCATCACTTCATTAGAGCGTATCCTATAAAACGGCTCAGGTTTGCCCCAAAGTTTACAAGATTCAGTAATCTTCTCAATCCCTCGTCCCCACGCTTCAATTTGCCCGGAGCGAAAAAATGTACCAGCTATCAATGGATTGTATGGTTTAGACGTATGAGATACAAATAACTCCTCAACTGTCCAGTTATCGGGTAGTTTACCATCATTGTAAATCAGCACTTTATCAGGGTAAACATGAATATGAATTGGATTTCCAGTACTATAATCTCTGTGAACAATAGCATTTAAAATAGCCTCTCTGAACGCAGAGCGAGGAACTGGATATGATTCTATGCGCTGAAGTCCCTTATAGCTTATAATGCCTTTGAAATATTTTAGATAGACTAAATCTTCAACTTTGTCAGCCATTGTTATCAGCGGACCGTGAATTTCGTCTTGGTAAAGCAGATCAACAGCATTCTCGAAGAAGCCTATTTTCACATATGCTCCTGGAATCCAATTTTCAGGATCTTGGTGAAATAACAGCAATGATGCTCGTTTCATATAGTTACCCTCAATCAGTCGCAAGTTTTTCAAAAGCATTTCATCAGTGATTTCCAAATCCTTTTCTGTCAAACGTCCACTTCCAACAGCTTTGCGACGGAATGCCTTAAAAGCATCACTCTCAAAGTCATCAAACTTCACATATGGAACAGGAACGCCGTCCCATGTTTTACCTTGTCTACGAAGCATAAATTCATCAAGGGCATTACCTGTTAATTCCTGCGTAGTACTACCGGAGCGGATATAATAAACACCATGGTAACTGATAGGAAAAGGATAGGCTCCTACAGCTATTGAAATATATATTTTTCCTTCAGATTCGCACACATCAATATCGACTATTATGGCCATTGCGTTCTTGATTTTATTAGGTAAATCCTCAAGTAATTTCTTTATATTTACAACGATATCTATTTTAAAGTGATAATCACAAGTTCAGGAGGATCAAAAATTCTTGGCAGTGCTTCAATGGAAAGTCCCCTGCTCACTATCATTTTTGTTTTATCGTTAAGGGTATATAAACCACCTGCAAACTTTGGAAACAACCCTTGCTTAGGGGCGATCAATCCATTCATCAAAAAAGGTATCCTAACTTGTCCACCATGAGCATGTCCAGATAAAACCAAGTCATAATCGTAATTTGAATATAAATCATATAGCTCTGGACGATGAGACAACAGTATTTTAACCCCATTAAAATCTTCTTTAGCGCATTCTATTTCTAATTCTTTCAATCTGTCACTGATCGATGGGTAATTTTTAACCTTTGTATCTATATAAGGATCATTGACTCCGGATATTAAGATTTTATTTCCATTTATATCTATTATTTTATATTCATCGTTTAAATAATTAACCCCATAGGATTCTAAACTTTTAATCCTTTCTTCATAATCTTTAGCCATGTATTCGTGATTGCCTGTGCAGTAATAAATCGGAGCAATATCCTTAATTTTTTCCATTAAAATATCTGTTCCCTTGATAGATGCGACATCGTCTATTATATCTCCAGTTAGAAGGATCAAATCTGGCTTTTCTCTTTTAATATCATTGACTAGATCATTGTTAGGGTAAATGGTGCTGTGGGTATCAGAAAGCAATGCTATTTTTATATCCTTATTCATTATTTTATTCGTCTCTATG
The DNA here is from genome assembly GCA_009785875.1 of Oscillospiraceae bacterium. GTDB lineage: Bacteria > Bacillota > Clostridia > Clostridiales > Clostridiaceae > WQUF01. Next base: position 3,316 of record WQUF01000176.1, read on the forward strand.
GAATAGTTGACTACATTTATCCTATTATTGAAAGAAAAATATAAGAAGATAAAAAATAAACACATTAAGCAAATACCTGATATTATATTTAAAATATTGAATTTTTCAAAATCGATCAAAGTTAATATACTTAATATAAAAATTACTAAAATGTAAATATAAAAGTAATTTATTGAGAAGATATATTTACCAGGTATTTCAAAGTCTATATGGGTATAAGTAATGGTCAGCATGAAGATAAATAGCATAATAAAAGCAATCAAACCTGTAAAAAAAACAGGAATTTTTGGCAAAATAAATGCTACGAGATAATAGAACGTCGATGTTAAAAATATGCTGAATAATGATATTTTATTTAATTTATAAAAAAATATGGTCAATAAAATGGAAATTATTTCAAATACTAAATAGAATTTTCTTATATTTTGCATTTTTCTGTATCTCCTGAATAGATATGAAGTTATAATAACAGAAAAATAATCACAATGGAAGTATTTTTGTGAATCTATGATATAATTATAGGAAATTTAATAAAATCGAGGTATCTAAAATGAATGATAACATTGAAATCATTGAAAATGGGATAGTAGTTAAAAATGTTGATAGCTTTGAATTAAAACATGTTTTTGATTGCGGTCAGTGCTTTAGATGGAACAAACAAATCGATAGCAATTATATTGGAATTGCATATAATAAAGTGATAGAGCTTTCTAAAAAAGATGATGACCTTTTTATCTACAATATCGATGAAAAGGAATTTATAGACCTTTGGAGTGATTATTTTGATTTAAAGAGAGATTATTCAAAGATCAAAGAAAAACTGTCCAGTGAAGACGAAATACTCAAAAAAGCCATTCCATTTGGATGTGGAATTAGAATATTAAATCAAGATCCACTTGAAACAATAATTTCTTTTATAATATCCGCAAACAATAGAATACCTATGATAAAAAGGTGCATTGAAAATATATCCAGAAGATTTGGAGAAACTATAGAATATAGAGGAAAGATTTATTATGCATTTCCAAGCATTGATGAATTAAAAGATGCTAAGGAAGAGGATTTTAAGGATTTAGGTGCAGGATTTAGAGCTAAATATATTAAGGATACTGTTTCTAAAATATATAATAAAGAATTCGATATAGATGAAGCAAAAAAAATGGAAGATGAAGAGTGCCATATTAAGTTACAAGAATTATCTGGTGTAGGTGCAAAGGTCTCTGACTGTATAATGCTTTTTTCAATGAAAAAATATTCAGCCTTTCCTGTGGATGTGTGGGTGAAAAGAGCAATGAACGTTTTTTACAATGCTCCGGAGAATATGTCATTAAATAAAATTAGGAAGTTTGCTCAAGAAAGATTTGGAAATAACTCAGGAATAGCTCAACAATATTTATTTTATTATGCAAGAGAAAATAAAATAAAATTATAATAATTTGAGTATTAAGATTGTTTTTTGTGCATAATTACTATGAGGAGAGTTTGAATTTTAAAAAACAGAGGAAATAAGAGTAATCTTCAAATATTTTCTTTAAATTGGCTTTTAATGACTTTTTTTAAACATTATTATCAATTAATACATTTGAATTTACTACTTTATTAAATTAATATAGTAGTATATTAGCACTCGGTATTATTGAGTGCTAATAATGAGAAAATGAGTTTGTATATAAAAATTTAAAATAAAATATAAAGGAGGATTATTATGAAACTAAGACCACTTGGTGACAGAGTAATTTTAAAAAGAATAAATGCAGAAGAGACTACAAAAAGCGGGATAGTCCTTACTCAAAGTGCAAAGGAGAAACCTCAAGAAGCAGAAGTTCTTGCAGTTGGACCTGGATTTGTAGATGGAAAAGAAATAAAGATGGAAGTTAAAGAAGGAGACAGAGTACTGTTCTCTAAATATGGTGGAAATGAAGTTAAAGTAGATGGCGAAGAATACATAATTGCTAAGCAAGATGACATACTCGCTGTTTTAGAAAAGTAATTCAAGGAGGAAAGAATAATGGCTAAAAGTATTATATTTGGAGAAGAAGCTAGAAGAAGCATGCAAAGGGGAGTTGACACCTTAGCTGACACAGTTAAAATAACCTTGGGTCCAAAAGGAAGAAATGTCATTTTAGACAAAAAATTCGGATCACCAGTCATCACAAACGATGGAGTTACAATAGCCCGTGAAATCGAACTGGAAGATAAATACGAAAACATGGGAGCTCAGCTTGTTAAAGAAGTAGCTACAAAGACTAATGATGTTGCTGGTGATGGAACCACAACTGCTACTTTGCTCGCTCAAGCAATCATCAGAGAAGGTCTTAAAAATGTAACTGGTGGAGCAAATCCAATGTTTGTAAAACTAGGTATCAAAATGGCTGTGGATGCAGCTGTAGAAGATATCAAATCTAATTCAAAAAAGATAGATGGAAAAAAAGACATCGCTAGAGTTGCATCTATTTCGGCATCAGACGATGAAATTGGAAATTTGATCTCAGATGCCATGGAAAAAGTAGGAACTGAAGGCGTTATAACAGTAGAAGAATCAAAAACTATGAATACAGAACTCGATTTAGTTGAAGGTATGCAATTCGATAGAGGATATGTAAGCGCATATATGGTAACAGATACAGAAAAGATGGAAGCAGTTTTAGAAGAGCCTGTTATTTTAATCACAGATAAAAAGATCTCATCCATTCAAGAACTCTTACCAGTACTTGAGCAAGTAGTTCAACAAGGAAAGAAGCTTTTAATCATAGCAGAAGACATTGAAGGAGACGCATTAGCAAACCTTCTCTTAAATAAAATCAGAGGAGTTTTCATTTGTGTTGCAGTTAAAGCACCAGGTTTTGGAGATAGAAGAAAAGAGATGCTTCAAGATATAGCCATACTTACAGGTGGAGAAGTTATCACTGAAGAGCTTGGAAAAGATCTTAAAGATGTTAAAATAAATATGCTTGGGAAAGCAGCTAGTGTTAAAGTGACTAAGGAAAATACCACAATAGTAAATGGAGCTGGAGATAAGGATGAAATATCTGCAAGGGTTTCTCAAATAAAAGCTCAAATAGTTGAAACCACATCAGATTTTGATAAAGAAAAATTGCAAGAAAGACTCGCTAAGCTTTCAGGCGGTGTCGCTGTAATAAAAGTTGGTGCTGCTACAGAAACTGAATTAAAAGAAAAGAAATTGAGAATGGAAGATGCTCTTGCTGCAACAAAAGCTGCTGTTGAAGAAGGCATAGTTCCTGGTGGTGGAACTGTTTATATCTCTGCTATAAATGAAGTTGCAAAATTATCTTCAGATAATTTCGACATTCAAGTGGGAATAAATATAGTTAAGAAGGCTTTAGAAGAACCTTCAAAACAAATAGCATTGAATTCTGGAGAGGAAGGCGCAGTTGTAATAGAAGAGATTAAAAAAGCTAAAAAAGGCGTTGGATATGATGCTATAACAGGAAAATATGTAGATATGTTAGAAGCAGGTATCGTTGACCCTACTAAAGTTACAAGGGTAGCACTCCAAAACGCTGCATCTATAGCAGCAATATTCTTAACAACTGAAGTTTCAGTAAGTGAAATACCAGAAAAGAATCCACCACCTCCAATGGGCGGCGGAGCTGGAATGGACGGAATGTATTAAAAAATTAAGCAAGGTTTTATGCCTTGCTTTTTTAATTAATTTTATCATCGAGAGCTTTTATATCTTCAATAGAAGTATTGATGAATTTAACTCCGTTATTAAAATCATCCAAGTTTTTAGTTTGACAGGATAAATTAAAATTATCAAGCCCATTATTTAAATTTAATATGACCGTATCATAACTTTTTTTAAGCTCTTGTTTATCATCAGGAAAGCTTATATTAGTCGTTTTATTGATTGATGAACTCATCTCTAGTATTTTTGCTTTAAAGTCTGATACCCATTTTTCATCGTCAAAATTTGATGTTTTAATAAAATCATTTAAATTGGTAATATTTACTGCGATAGTCTGAAGAGATTCACTCAAACTGTCTAAGTATTCTACATTGGTATCGACTATTGCATTTTTATTTGTACAAGATAAAGCAGTAAAGACGAGCATTAAAATTGATATGTAAGTTACAAATTTTCTCATATGTTTTCCTCCAAAATATTTTAACTTTAGCTTTTTTTAATTATTTGCTTTAGCGAATCGTAAAAAACCACTGAAAGGCAGATTAATAAAACTAATAATATGGTAGAGAATAAAGTACCTAATAGCCCTAAGTTGCCGCCACTATAAATAGTATAATCGCTCAAAGTGTTGTGAATTAAGTTATATTGGTCTTTAAAATTTAAAATTGGATAACCATATACTAATGTCCCCACTAAATTGAAGGCAATTAAGTAAAAAACGTTTAAGTAGATATTATCCGAAATACAGGTTACAATTCTAAAGAATATTGCCATAAGGATAAAATTTAAAATCAGGAGAAAGTTTAGACCCCACATAGTAACAACAAATAAAATAGACGATAAAAGTAAAATAATATTTAAAAAAACATATCTTTTTAGTTTGTCTTCAATAAAGTTTAGCTTTTGCCAGAAAAAAACTGGAATTATGCCTCTAAATAAATATTCATGAATATAAGCAAAAATTATCACATTGGTTAAAGACATTAAGAATAATCTAAATGTGTAAATAGCACTTGTTTGTTCTGTGATGTTTCTATTTCCTATTGTATGAACTATGGAGGATATTATCAAAGATGAAATAAATCCTAATGCAAAAATCATTAATACAGTTAGATAATTTGTTTTGATGAAATTTAGAGCAGAAATTCTATGTAAATTTCTATCCCTCATGAGCACTAAGACAAACATAAATGCTACAATTAATGTTAAAAAATAAAATAAATTTGTATAGAAATAAATATCAACATAACCACTTATTATCTTAATGAACTCATTCCAATATGTTGTATATTGCTCAAGAATTCTATTTGGCGCATCCATTGCAGGAGATAATATATTGTTGTACACTGATGTTATGATTTGATTTAAATTTTCTCTATTTCTAAATAATAATATGAAGTTAAAACCTAAGATATTGAGTAAAGATATAAATTTTCCAATAAGAATTGCTATAATAGGACTTAAAAAAACTATTATAATATTGGAATCACGGCATCTTGTGCTCTCTGTTTTTTCAAAAAAATCAATTTCATTGGAAATAATATAAGTAGGTTCTATTCTTCTAAATGAGCCATTAGTAATATTTGCCATAAATGCCTCCATAAAGGTTTTTTTGTTATTATAACACAAATATTTTATTTATAATAGATGGGGATAAAACGTTTATTCGTTAAATACTCTTCTTTACTATAATATTGAAAGGAAAGATAAAAGATGATAAACTATGAAAAATATTGTTTGGATAATGGTTTTAATATAATAAGCGTATATAGACCATCTAATCTTATAAGCATCAATTTTTGTACTAAAATAGGTACTATTTTTGAAAACAAAAAAAATAAAGGTATTTGCCATTTTATTGAACATATGTTATTCAAAGGTACAAAAAAATATACCAATGATGAAATTAATTTTTTATTTGAAAGTTTAGGTGGGAGCTATAACGCTTATACAGACTTAAATTCTACAGTTATAACTTTAACTGCACTTACTGAAGAATTTAGCAATTGCTTAAATGTTTTAAGTGAAGTCATCTTAAATTCAATATTTCCAAGTGATGAATTTGAAAAGGAAAGAATGGTAATATTAAATGAAATTAGAATGGTCAATGATGATATTGAAGAGCTTAGTTATTTAAAGTTGATGGAAAAAGCTTTTATAAAGCCATCTTTAAAATATGATATTTTGGGTTTAAAAGAAAATATTAAAAATTTTAACAGAGAAGATGTTTATGATTTTTACAAAAAAAATTATGTTCCAAACAATTCCCACTTAGTTATAGTATCAAGCTTAAGCCACGATGAAGTGTTTAATGAAGTTAAAAGGTGCTTCAATGAATGGAAATATGAATGTTATAAAAGCCCTAAATTCATATATGAAAAAAATAAAGAAGGTATTTTCATTGAAAATAAGATAAAATTTGAACAAGGGACTCTATGCTATTTATTTTCTGTAAATGGTATAACTAAGAAAGAAGAATTAGCTCTTAGAATGATAATTCATAAGCTTGGAGGGGGATTTACTTCAGATCTTGTAAAGGAACTTAGGGAGAAGAAAGGACTTGTTTATGATGTTTATGCCGAATACCAGAGCAATAAATATATAAAGATGATTTTTATATATGCTTCATTAGATAAGGATAAAATGGATGAAACTAAATCTATAATCGATAAATGCATAGATAATGTTACAAATGACTATATGTATATAAATGAATCTGATTTGCATATAATAACAAAGATATTAAAGACATCGATGATATCGAATATAGAAGACGTTGAAACCCTCTGTTCGCTCATAAATCAAGAGATACTTGAAGAATGCGATATAGGTTCTTTTATAAATGAGATTGAAGAAGTGAAGGAAATAGATTTAAAATTTATTGTAGATGTCGCTAGAAAATATTTGAAAGGAGCTACTGTTCAATTATTGAAATGAACACTGTGATCAGCATTGATAAGCTAAATAAAAATAAATATAGAGTAGGATTTGATTCTCGAGAAGCAATTTTTTTAAGCGAGGAAACAATATACTCAAACAATATAACAAAAGATACGAGTTTTACCATAGAAGAGATTGAAAAAATTATAGAGTGTGATGATTATATAGTTTGTAAAAATTATGCTTTTAATTTGATGGGAAGATTCTCCAAGACTAAAAAGGAACTTTTAGAAAGACTGGTTTCAAAAGGTCATAGTGATTTAAACATTAAAAAAGTGATTGATTTACTTGAAAGCTATGGATTAATTGATGATAAAAGCTTTGCAAGAAATTATGTGATGTCTAAATTGCATAAAGAAAGCAAAGAAAAGATCATATTTGAATTATCTTTTAAAGGCATCGATAAGGAAATTATAACAGAGGTGCTTAACGAACTTGTAGAAGAGAATGAGGATGTTTTTTCTGATTCTCTCATGAAAATAGCACAAAAGAAATACTCAGAGCTTAAGCTTAAGGAAGATGATACGAAAATATTAAAGGAAAAATTGTATTCTTATTTGACTAGAAAGGGATTTAAGTGGGATGAAATTAAATCCTGTGTGAATAAAATTATGGATTAAACAAAAACAAGGAGCTTCTGTAAAGAGGATACTTATATGAGCCTCTTTACATAGCTTTTTTAACTTTTTTTAAAATTGAATTGATAGCTTTTTCGCACTCAATATCTGAATTGTCTAATGACCAAGAGTAATTAAAGTATATCAATGCTTTTTTATAGTCTTTAATCATGTTGAAGCAATAACCAAGGTTGAAAAGATATTTAGGATCGATCCTGTGCTTTAATGCTTCTTTTAAGCTCCCTATTGCTTCATTAAATTCATTTAATTTTATATGACAAACTGCAGCATTGTATAATGCGCAAGCTTGATTTTCTCCTTTTTCTATAGATCTTTTATAAAGTGCTATGGCTTTTCTATAATCTTTGATACTATACATTTCATTAGCTTGACGGAAATATTTCATATAATGATCCTCCTACTTGATATACTGTTAAAAATATAGCCTTTTTGATAAAATAATATTCACTTTTTACCCTTATTCTTTTTATTTTTGTTCTTAATTCATATTATGGTTTTATGCTGCTCATGGTTAATGTTTTAATAAAGAAATATTATTTTTTTGTAAGAGTTATTATATTATGAAATATATTAAAAACTTCACGAAATTATTGACATTGATATGTAATATTCTTCTTTGATGCAGATGAAAACTCTGTTTTTATTTTTAGGCATATTATAATTTTAAATTATATATACTTTAATTTGAAAACTCAATCCTTTCTTGTTGTGAATTAACAATTAATTTCGACAATGTTTGTATATTAAAGTATTAATTTATTTTAAAGATTCTTTCACCAAATACTTGCCCATAGGATATTATAAGATAGATTATTATACTTTCAAAAATTTTATCTAATAGTAATTGATTTTAATATGTTGATAAATTCACTGCACTATTATATAATAGCAGTAAATTTATCTAAAGGAGCGATTATCTTGAGCGAAGCCATTCAAAAAATCGAAAATATGATACAATCGAATAACGGAGTTATAACTGCTGCCGAGGTTCGCTCTGCTGGGATTTCACCCTATTATCTTTCAAAGTTGGTAAATGATGGTAGGTTGAACCGATTAGATCGAGGGCTTTATGCTTCTCCCAGTGTTTATGTAGATGAAATGTTTGAACTGTTTTCAAAAAATAGATTCATTGTTTTTTCGCACCTTTCCGCACTATATCTGCATGAACTTACCGACCGAACGCCACTGAAAATGTTCATCACCGTACCACGTAGCAAAAATGTCAGTAAGCTTCTGCAGTCTGGTATTATTGATATAAAACGGAGTAATGAGCAAACGCATGAATTAGGATTGATTCAAGTGCCTTCGCCGTCTGGTTTTCTGATTCCCACATATGATATTGAACGGACAGTCTGTGATGTTGTAAAAGCAAAAAAACAAACCGATCCGCAAATCTTCGCCGATGCACTGAAAAACTATGCCAAACACAAAGATAAAAATCTGACTCTACTTTCGAAATATGCCAAAATCCTGAAAACGGACAGTCTGCTTCGCCCATATTTGGAGGTGCTGTTATGAAAAACTCAATGCAATTAAAGGCTATAATCAAGAACATCTCAAAGGAAAAGGGTATCGTTCCACAGGCTCTTATGCAAAACTATATGCTAGAACGACTATTGGAGCGAATTTCCGTATCAAACTATAAGGATAAATTTATTCTAAAAGGCGGTATGCTAATTGCTGCAATGATCGGACTTGACAGTCGCACTACCATGGATATGGATGCGACCTTGCGAGGAATGCAGCTGACAGAAGAAACTATACGAAATGCTCTCTCACATATTTTATCTCTTGATTTAGGCGATAACATAACTTTCATTCTGAAAAGCATTGCGCCCATTAGGGAAGATGACATTTACGGAGGTTACCGTGCTTCGATTTCTGCCATTTTTGATACTATAAAAACTGCACTGAAAATCGACCTTACCGCAGGCGACAAAATTACGCCAAAGGAGATTTCCTATCGGTTTGCACTGATGTTTGAGGATAGAAGCATTGATGTCTTAGCATATAATTTGGAAACGGTGCTTGCCGAAAAATATGAAACCATTCTTCGTCGTTCTACTATGAACACACGTATGCGTGACTTTTATGATATCTATATCCTGATGAATTTTCAATTGCAAAATATTAATGGTTCTCTGCTTAAAAAAGCCGTCCATGCAACTGCTGCTTCAAGGGAAAGCACTGCTGTGTTGTCAGATGTTGACACGATTTTGAATCTGCTTTCCGATGACGAAGCGATGAAATCAGCATGGGCGTTGTATCAAAGAGATTTTTCCTATGCAAAGAGTATTATTTGGTCTGATATAATTAAATCTCTTCGCTTGATGAGCGATTTGATCTCATAAAAATAAATTTTGCCATTTATCAATTTTTACATATTGATAAATGGCATCTATATTTTTATACATTCCTTATTTTTTATACATAAGCTCGTAATACTCATCGAGCATTCTTCTCACGCTAAAATATTCTTTAGTAGAATTTATTGATTCCTTCATCATATCTTTCCATTTATACTTATCGTCGTAATAAGTTGGAATGACTTCATTGAATAAAACTTCATAAAAGCATTCTAGATCGTGTTTATCCTGTTCTAAAACGTCATCTGATTCAAAACCATCACCAAATTGCCATCCGTTTATCCCATACTTACATGCTTCAGGCCACCATCCATCTAATATGCTAAAGTTTAAAACGCCATTCATAGCTGCTTTCATTCCAGAAGTACCGCTGGCTTCTTGAGGTCTTCTTGGATTATTTAGCCAAACATCGGCTCCTTGAGTCAACATTTTGCCTATCTCCATATCGTAGTTTTCTAAGAATA
>WQUF01000177.1 GCA_009785875.1 Oscillospiraceae bacterium
AAGATTTAAGAAGAGATTACGAGGAGACTTGGGACTATGAGAAGATAAGAAAAGATGTGGCTCAAAAGATAATGCAGGAATCCATAGAAAGGCGTGCTGCAAGAAAAAAAGAAAGAGAAGAAGAGAGATTAAGAAAATCTGAAGCTTGGGAAAAAAATAAAGAAGAGAATATAGTATTTATTGGTAGAGGATATTCAGGTGGTTTATCCGACAAAAAGACTGATGAGGAAAAGCTGATTTCATTGAACCTTCCTGTTATTAAAGATGATAAGGAACTTGCTAATCTTTTAGGTATTGAATATAAGGATCTCAGATTTTTATGCTATCACAGGGATGTTGTGGTTTGCGATCATTATCACAGGTACACTGTTCCTAAAAGAAACGGTAAGGAGAGAAACATAGCTGCACCAAAACCTTTGCTAAAAGATGTCCAGAGGAAAATACTGGAACTCATTTTAGAGAAGGTTGAAATATCGGATAGCTCTTTCGGGTTTTTAAAGGGAAAGTCTGTGGTTTCAAATGCTGATTCCCATTCCAGAAGTCCCGGGCTTTTAATCAACATGGATTTGGAGAACTTTTTCCCTACTGTCACTTTTAAGAGAGTAAGAGGAATGTTTAAATCCTTTGGGTATTCTGGATATGTTTCCTCACTATTAGCGATGATTTGCACATATTGCGAGAGGATGGCAATTGAAGTTAAAGGCCAAACTAAATATGTTAAAACTTCCGATAGAATCCTTCCTCAAGGAGCACCAAGTAGCCCTATGATCACAAATATAATTTGCAGGAATCTCGATAAAAGGATTGGTGACTTAGCTGGAAATCATAATTTTCAATACTCAAGGTATGCTGATGATATGAGCTTTTCATTTCAAAATAATGTGGAACAAAATGAGATAAGAAAAATTATTTACTCTATATCTTCTGTTGTCTATAACGAGGGATTTAAAATAAATAGAGATAAAACCCGCTACCTTAAACCTAACAATAGGCAAAATATCACTGGAATTGTGATAAATAACGAAGAGATAGGAGTCCCTAAGACTTGGATAAAGAGAATGAGAGCTGCTATTTATAATGCTAAGAAATTAAAGGAAAAGGATGAATTATCTGAAGCTAAAATAAGAGAGATTTTAGGGATGGCAAGCTGGCTTAAATCTGTAAATAATGCTAGATATGATAAGATTATAAAAGATGCTGAAACTTTAAAAGATTCTCTATCATATAATTTAGGCAAAGACACATTGTTAAAGGATGAATTGGTACACCCAACAGAGCGTGGAATTAATGCAGATTCTTTTATTGAGGAGCTTAGACGTGATGACAGAATATAAGAAAATATATGTTGATACAGCTTTATTCATTTACTATTTAGAAAAAAACCCAGATTACTTCAGTAAGGCTAAAAAGTTTTTCATAGATTGTATTGAAAACCAGATAACAATAATCACATCTGTAGTGACTGTCTTTGAATATTTAGTGTATCCATATCGAAACAATGATCATACTCTTGTAAGGTCATTTGAACAGTTTCTTAATCTTATGAAAGTAAAAGTAGTTGAGATTGATATAGAAATCGCAAAAAAAGCTGCAATGATTCGCTCTAAGTATAAAGGATATAAAGGTATGGACTCGCTTCAGCTTGCTTCTTCTTTGGAATCAAATTGTGACTTATTTATAACTAATGATAATCAATTGAAACAGACTCAAGAGGTTAAGTGTATAACTCTAGATGATTGGATTCGATAAGTGTACATTTCTTAATTTATTTAGAAATATTGAAGTATATTAAGCGGTTCGTATCCATTTACTTCGAAGTAGAAGGACGGTAACCGCTGTTTTGCTTTGTATTAATGATACTTTTACACATAAAAGACCACACAGATTATAATTTTTATATTATCGTAAGAATGATGGTCAGTTAAAAATATTATGTCCAAATTTATCTAGTTTATATTTATTTCCCATCCAATCTGTTAGTAGAATATTCTCTCCCTCAATTAAAAACGGTATGCTGCCATTATTTGTTATAAAAATATCAAAACCAGCAAACGACCAATCTATTTCAAGATCTTTAGATAATTTTACAACATCTAATTCACCGTACACTATATAGCCATCACAATATCTTTCTATAGAAAAATAAATTCCATTTTCAGGCAATAATACATGTTTTTTTATAGTTAAAGTATAACAGTTGATAACAATAATACTCGTGTTCATTATAACGATTAAATCATTGCTATCTAAAATAGCAACACATTCATCAGCACCAAACAGAGAACCGATCAATGCAATCTGTTTCTTAATATTTTCTTTTTCAATAGAAATGTAAAATGCTTTATAATAGTCGGTACTCTGAAAATTGTTTGGATTTAAAATAATATCATATGGTAAATTATCTGTTGAATTAATTTTAAATGAATCATCTTTAACAATCCTTAATTTGAATGTATCATCTTCTATAAGCACTTCTGTACCCCACCTCCCTATTTCCTAATACTCACCATTGTATTCAACATAACCTACTTGCTTTACAAGAGCAATATGATACGGTATATAGATGTTTTTATATTTTGGTGATAAACCTTCTATAAAATCGATAGCTGCAGAAACCATTTCTTCTGAAACAAACACGTCTTTAACTAGATAACCACTTAACAGAGCTGATTCACCTTTTAATTTTAAGCAAAGGAATCCGAATCCTGGATCAACTATAACAAGATCAGTTATTTTTTCTTCACTTTGCTCTTTCGATGCATCGTAAAACCTAATTAATACATCATCATCATAAAAAAATACATCTATATCACAAGTAAATTGGCCATAAGAAAATTCTAAAAGTTTATCATTTATATTAACCTCTCCTTTTTTAATCAAGTTATGTACTTTTCTTTAGACAATACAATCATTTTAGCAAATTGAGCTGCAGCCCTTCCCGAACGTCCATTGTGTGAAAGTTCCCACTTAACAGCTTCTGCCTTTATTTCATCTGTCAAAGGAATATCATCTTTTGCCAAAATACCTTCGATGATTTTAAAATACACATCTTGATTAGGCGATGAAAAATGCACTCTTAACCCAAATCTCTCAGATAGTGAGAATTTTTCGTTCATTGTATCTCTAACGTGCACCTCATCTCCTTGTCTTTCTGCCCATGTTTCAGAAATAATATGACGCCTGTTGGAAGTTGCATAAAGCAAAACGTTTTGAGGCTGCTTTTCAATTTGACCCTCTAAAACTACTTTCAAATTCTTATATCCAATGTCGTCTTTTTCGAATGACAGATCATCCACAAAAATTATATATTTAAATCTCTTGTTTTTAACATGATCCATAAGTATAGCTAATTCGCCTAAAGATGCTTTGGGAATTTCGACTAAGCGCAAACCATCTTTATAAAATTTATTTAAAAGAGCTTTAACCATCGATGATTTGCCACTTCCGCTGTCGCCATACAATAGAGCATTATTAGCAGGTAATCCTTGCAAAAACAAACACGTATTCTTAATAAGCTCTTCCTTCTGGTTATTTAGGCAAAAAAGCTCATCTAAAGTGATATCATCAGGAGATTCAACTCCGTTTAATCCATTTTTCCATCTAAATGCAATAAATTGAGCGTTTTTTCCTGCTCCAAATTTAGAATAGTGTGATATAAGCGCATCCATCATTTCCTCTGGAGTTCCTGATGATACAATTGACTTAATAGATTGTTCAAACTCTTTAAATAATAGCTCTCTTTTTAAAGAAGGGACATAGCCTTCAAGGATTGGCTTTAACATCTCTTTCCATAAATAATTCAAATCCTCAAGCACCATAGCCTTCAGACTATTTCCTACATTTTGGGTCATTTCACATACCTGTGATAATACATTTTCATCTTCTAAAATTGATACTGCAAGGTATTCTTTTAAAATGCTTGTAGTGACTGCTTTTGTTTCTGCAAATTGTATTAAATCTTTGAGAGATAAATTTTCTCCATTTAAATCAACATTAAAAATATTCATTAAGCTCACCTTTTTTGAAAATATAAATTAACTATGCTATCAATGATACCATATCTTCAATTGGAGTACTATACTAATAAATCAACACGTATTTGTTAACTGTTTAAATAGAATTGATTTACTCTTCGATAAGTTACTGGAAATAAATAAGCTCAGTAAAGAAGAAATAGACACATTATTATTATAAAGTGATAAAATAAAGAAAAAAATGAAATGCTTAACATTAAAAAAACAAAAGAAAAAGGTGATACTTCAATGTTTAAAATTTTAAAAGAAAAAGCTTCATTTTATAATTCAATTCATAATTCAAATGGCTATGATCAGTTTTATAAAAAGATATGGGTTTTAAAAGACTGGGATGGTGGATCTCTTTATCAATCATTTTCTTTTTTTCTTACTGAAATTAAAGATCAAAATATTGAAGGGAAATTTTCTTTAAATTCAATTGCTGAGCCGGACTTTTACTCTAAAAGTTTTAAAATTTCGAATTCTTCTGGTAATTTTTTTGGAAGAATCGGCAACAATTTAGCTAAATGTTATCTTAGCGATAATACAGGAATCATAGGAAGTCTAGATCTTATATTAAAAGAAAAAAATGAAATAGAATCTGTAATATGTAAGTATAAATCGGAAGCTAATAGGAGAGGTATTATTTTAGAAGGAAATTATATTTTTAGACCGTATAATCTTTCCGATATCAAATTTTTCACCAAGTTTAAAAAACATTCGTTTCCAGTATCTTTAAACTCTTGGGGGAATGTTAATTTTGTAGCAGGAGAATTGAAAGTAGGCAAAGGAGTAAAGCCAGCAGCTTTTTTAACAAATAATCAAGATGAAATTTTTTATTATTTTAATTGTGATTTTGAATTTAATTCGAATATTGTTGATGTATCTATAAGAGATATAAATAATGATGGATTAAAGGATTTAATAATTACTACAGCTTATAAGAATCAGCAATTTTCACACTTGAGATGGATTATTCTTCAAAAGGACAATGGTTTATTTTATGATACTTCACGTGACTCTTGCATATAGCCCTCTTCCAGCAAGTAGAAATGGCCCAAAAAAGTTTTTAGAAGAAAAATTAACTAAGACTATCTCTAACATTTTGGGTCATTTCACAAAGCTCAGATAAATTATACTAAATAAGAACAAATCATCGCAAGTTAACTCCAAAATTAAGATTTTTTAGAGATAGAAATATTAACCAAAAACTAAAATATATTCCTTAAGATTTTCTTTGAAATTCGATATATTATAAAAGATTGCAGTAGAATTTTATCGATCTAAACATTTTTCGCATAGAGAAATGCATGACAATATTTCTAACATCTTACATCTTCACTTTCCCATTTTTATTACAAAAAGTGACTTGTCTAATGGTGTAGAACGAATTTAGTTCTATAAGGATAAATCAGTAGTCTATTATTTATTTTAAGCGTTGAACCTTATATTCAGTTTTTATAAATTATCTTCTATATACGTCAGTTATAGTTCTGCCATTCAATTTATTCAGTATATTTTGGTCAACATAGTTCATAGCAGCAAGGTATTTCATCAATGCTTTATCGTATTTAACCTTAAAAATCCTTGCAATACTTCCATTTCCGATAGCTAGAGAATATTTGCTCACAGCTTCCTTCAAAATCTCAACCAGCTTTTCCATGAATAACTCCAATAATCCATTATTTAATTTTATATGAACCACGCTATTCTGTGGCACTATGTCTTTTGAACTCTTGATTCTAGCTAAAACATCATCTAGTGTCTTTATGTTTCGACCCCTTGTGATAAACTCTATCTTAAAATAAAAGTTAACATCTTTAAAATCTATATTATTTAGTATCATCAATTGTACTTCTGGATTCACTCTTGCATAAGCTCCTGCAACTCTAAGAGAAATTCTTTTCTCAAATAAAAGTGTCATGACCTCTTCTGATAGATTCGACAAGCTCAAATAATTGTAAACGCTGCTCTCTGACATATTAAATTCTGTAGCCAGCTCTCGAGCCACATTAGATTCGCTTCTAAACATCTTGCTGTTTTTTAAAATAACGTGTCTTTCAAGGATCATCCTAATGAATATATGTTGGGGTATCTTTCTATAATTGAAATTGCTATCTATTATTAGAGCTCTGATAAAGTGTTCATCGACTTTTTTTGCATCCAGCACAAAGCACATAGGATATTTGAATCTATCTAAAGGGTTCTTATTGTAAAGATAACAAAGCGCAAGATATCTGCTTCTACCACACAAAATAGTATAGGTACCATCCTCTTGTTTCAATAAAATGAGCGGTTGAAGCAAGCCTATGCTTTCGATTGAAGCTATGAGCGGAATCATTTCAGCTTTACTTGGAAGAGGCATGTAATTCCAATCTTCTGTGGAAGGATTCATAAGTTCAATATCGATTCTCTGCATATTCTCTGAAATGTCAACGCCTTGAGAAAAATTGCTGCTTCTTTTCCTTAAAACTTCCATTTCAGTTCTTCTCATTTCTTCACGAGATTCTTCAGAAATAGGGCATTCAAACACTTCCTCTCTAGGTTTTCTTGGATCATTATCAGCATATTTGCGAATGAATAAGCCATCTCCATCGATATCATTGAAGATTCCTTGATATTCTTTTAATTGTTCAAAAAAATCCATACATACTCCTTTAAAAAATTAATTGATAATAATTAATATTCTTTATATTAAAAAAAGATTCCATAGAATACTAAATACTATGGAATCTTTTCATTAAAATACTTCTTCGACGATTGTGAGTTTTTTAGCCTGCAAAAGCTCTGCAAAAGAACTATTATTGTACTGCCATCTCAGCTGGATTAACTTGTTACCAAGTGCAACTATTTCCGTCTCGGTGATTGAAGATTTGATATCATTAATTGTTAAACTGCGGTTACTTCCATTAGCTAACCTAAAGGTAAAAACGATTCGGATGTTCTCCATTCTAACCCTCCACTATTGAAAATGTCATTGTTTGTCTGATATCCTTTTGACTATAAGCTAAAACTTTAGCAATTTCAGTTCCGGCCTGGAACAATTCGTCATCAGTAGCATCTGCAGGAATAAACGTGAATCTTTGGCTACGGTTGATAACCTTCCCTTCACTTGACAAAACCTCATATAATAAAGAGATATAATTGCCCCTGATCACTTTTATTACCATAAATTCCCCCTCCCCCTCATTTTTAGAAGTATTTTTTTGGGTTTACCCCTTACATCATAAATATATTTAAAATAATAGTATATTATTCCAAATATTCTAAATGTTCTTTATTCAATAATATTTATCTGGATATATTTTTAATTAATAGATATAATGAAATTTAATAATATTATTGGGGTGGTTTTATTGTGGTATGAAAAGTCGGGCAATGAAGTTATAAAAGAATTAAATTCTAACTTGGAAAATGGACTTAATTCAACAGAAGTTTCCAAGAGGATTTCGAAGTACGGATATAATAAACTCGCTGAAAAGAAAAAGAAATCGACAATTGTTAAATTCCTCCAGCAATTAAAGGATGTGCTAATATATGTTTTAATCGTTGCTGCTGTCATTTCCATCGCACTTAGAGAATATAGCGATGCTGTTATAATAATGATCGTAGTAATAGCTAATGCAGTTATAGGATTAATGCAAGAACAAAGAGCTGAGCAAGCAATGGATGCACTTAAAAAACTTTCATCTCCAAAAGCATATATTAAGAGAGAAGGGAAAATATTAGAGATCCCATCTGAAGAAATAGTACCTGGTGATATAGTAATTTTAGACGCAGGAAGATATATACCATGCGATATCAGGATTTTAGAAAGTGCTAATTTAAAGATAGAAGAATCTGCATTGACTGGGGAATCCATTCCTGTAGATAAGAATTCTATCATCATAGACACATCAAAGGATATTGCACTTGGTGATCAAAAAAACATGGCTTTTATGTCCACACTTATAACATATGGAAGAGGCGTTGGTATTGCAGTTTCTACTGGAATGAATACAGAAATAGGTAAAATTGCTAAAATGCTTTCTGAAGAAGATAATGAAGAGACTCCTTTACAAAAAAACCTATCCTCTTTAGGAAAGATATTAGCTATTTTAGCAGTTGGAATATGCGCTATTATCTTTATTTTCGGTATAATTCAAGGAAGAAATATTAAGGATATGTTCTTTATAGCTGTAAGCTTAGCTGTTGCTGCAATCCCTGAAGGTCTGGTAGCCATTGTAACCATAGTCCTTGCAGTAGGAATGCAAAAGATGATAAAAGTAAATGCGATAGTCAGAAAACTTACAGCAGTTGAAACTCTTGGAGCAGTCAATGTAATTTGTTCAGATAAAACTGGGACTTTGACGCAGAACAAGATGACAGTTAAAAAATATTATTTAAACGAGAAAACTTATGAAATAGATAGTTTATCATATAATAGAGTAGATGAAAAGCTTTTAATAAATAGCATGATTCTATGCAATGATGCAAGCAGTACAAAAGAAGAAAAGACTGGAGATCCTACTGAAATTGCTTTAATAGATGTGGGAAATAATTTAAATATTCATCAGGAGGATCTTTCAAAAGAATTTAAAAGATTTGATGAAATACCTTTTGAATCCGATAGAAAGCTAATGACTACAGTAAATGAAAACCAAGGAGTGAAGTATGCTTTCACAAAAGGAGCTATAGATAATTTAATCAGACTTTGCGATAAAATAATATTAAATGATGAAGAAAAAGATTTAAGTGAAAATTTAAGAAATGAAATATTACAAGCAGCAAATGAGATGTCGGATCAGTCTTTAAGGGTGCTTGCGTCTTCTTATAAAATAGTTAAAGATACTGAGAGTTATGAATCTAATATGACATTCATCGGCTTCATGGCTATGATGGATCCTCCTAGGCTGGAAGTTAAAGACGCAATTGAGAAGTGTAAAAATGCAGGTATTAAGACAGTTATGATAACTGGGGATCATAAGAATACTGCTGTTGCTATCGCAAAAGATTTAAATTTAGCACAAAGTGAAAATGAAGCTTTGTCTGGTCATGAATTAGATAAGCTATCTGAGGAAGAATTGAGTTCTCTTTCCGATAAAATAAGAGTCTATGCGAGAGTTTCTCCAGAACACAAGGTTAGAATAGTTAAAGCGATAAAGTCTAGAGGAAATGTGGTTTCTATGACTGGAGATGGAGTCAATGATGCCCCTTCTTTAAAAGCAGCTGACATTGGAGTTGCTATGGGAATAACGGGTACAGATGTGTCAAAGGGTGCAGCTGATATGATATTAACAGACGACAATTTTACGACTATAGTGAGCGCAGTGGAAGCAGGAAGAAATATTTTCAATAACATCAAGAAGTCCATATTATTTCTTTTAAGCTGTAATTTAGGGGAGTTATTTACATTGTTTTTTGCGATAATATTGGGATGGCCTACACCTCTTGAACCAACTCATATTCTCTGGGTGAATCTAGTTACTGATAGCTTTCCGGGGCTTTCATTGGGAATGGAAAATCCAGATCCAGATGTTATGAAAGAGGCACCAAGAAATGTTAAAGAGAGCTTTATAACAAAACAAACTGGGGTATTGATATTACTTGGCGGCTTATTAGTGGGACTGTTAACGCTTACCGCATTTGCCTTTGGAATCTATTTCCATACAGGATCTTTTGACATAGTATCTCATATGAAAGAAAGCACTGGAAGCTCAGCTATAATGCATGCTCAAACCATGGCATTTATGGTTTTAAGCACATCTCAATTGTTTTTTTCGTTGAACATGAGAAATTTAAATAAATCTATATTTAAAATTGGGATATTTACAAATAAATACTTAATAGGAGCAATTCTCTTTGGGATAATAATTCAAATTTTGGTTATAACCATTCCAGGGGTAAATACTCTATTTAAGACAGTGCCTCTTATAGGAAAAGATCTATTGGTGGTGATTTTATTGTCATTAACACCAGTAGTTGCTTCCGAGTTATTCAAGTTGTTTCATAATAATATATACTTCAGTTAAATTTCATTCTAAATTAGCAAAGATGAGTGCTTTATTATATGCAAACTCAACAATTTGGCAAATTGAAGATATAGCTTTGAGAGATAAAACATTTGCTGAAGTAGCAAAAATTACTGCTAACTTTTCTTTTTCATATGAGGAAGAAGATGATGAAGATCAAAAATAAAATAGATTTATTTTAGGAAACAAGATAATTACCTTGAGATGACACTGTGACATCTCAAGGTAAAATTTTTAGTTTTTTAAAAGCGTGCCTTTTATTTATACATAATTAATCGGAATGACCATATCGTCATCTTTTAATGGTATCAATCTATCATACATGCAAATCACTCCACCAGGTCCTCTTTTCATTCCAGAGATCTTATCTAATATTTCAAAAGTAGATATATCATTTCTATCAGGATCGGCATGTTTTTTTACTTCGATTGGATAAAGAATCCCATTTTCCTCTATTATGAAATCAATTTCATTCTGTTCCTTGTCTCTGTAAAAATAAATAGCGGGGTCTAAAATTCCAGCGTTATAATAGCTTTTTAAAATTTCAGCTAAAACGAATGTTTCAAAAAAGGCACCTGATTGAGCACCTATTAGTAAGACATCAGGAGTAAACCAACGGGTTAAATAGGCAGCTAGACCTGTATCAGTAAAATAAACTTTAGGAGTTTTTATCGCTCTTTTAGTAATGTTGTTATAGTAAGGCTGCAATAGATAAATTATATTAGAAGCTTGCAAAATGGATAACCATCGATCTGCAGTAGGCTGACTTATACCTACATCTCTTGAAACAGAGGCAAGGTTTAAAAGTTGTCCTGTTGAAGCTGCTATACATGTCATAAATCTTAAAAACTTTACTTCATCTCCGACTTGAGTTAGTTCTCGAACATCTCGCTCAATATATGTCTTCATATAAGATCCATAATAGACGCTCCAATCATAATCTTTATTTGAAGCTAATTCTGGCATACTCCCTCTGTGAATTATCTCCCATATATTTTTATATTCAAATTCTTTTAGATGAGCTCTTCTATCATTATAATATTCTGATGTAGGCATAAAAGGTTTATTAAAATCAATATTTTCTAATTCCCTTAGAGATATCCCTAATAAATTAAGGATCCCTATACGTCCGGCTAATGATTCACTGACATTCTTCATCATTTGAAATTGCTGAGATCCCGATAAAAAGAACTGTCCTTTTTTATTCTCTTTATCTATGAACATCTTAATGAAACGAAACAGATTTGGAGCATATTGAATTTCATCTATAAATATGGGGGGTGGCATATTCTTAAAAAATGTTCCTGGTTCCAAAATAGCCGATTGAAGCACGAATGGATCATCTAATGTGACATAAGTCATATCCTCAGTAATTTTTTTTAAAACAGTGGTTTTGCCAACTTGCCGTGGTCCAGTTACGATAATAGAACCAAACATCTTAGAAATTCTTTTAATGGTATCCTCAATATGGCGGTTAATATACAAAATAATTCCCCCTTATGACCATTTTAATATTTTATATTATTTTAGTCAAGGATGTATCATTAAATACCTTTTCTAATAAACTTTAATTTTAACTTTTCTTTTTTTATATATTTATAAGTAAATGGTAAGGATGTTATAATAAAACTGAAAGATTTGTGAGGCGGTTAAATATGATAAGACCTGTGAAAATATCCGATGTATCGCGTATTGCTGAGATTCACGTTTTTGGGTGGCGATGCGCATACAAAGGAATTGTCTCTGATGACTTTTTATTCAATAAAATGCTCGTATCAAAACAGATAAGTTATTTTAGTGTTGCTATCCTAAATAATATTGAAGAAAGTTATGTGTTTGATGACGGAATAATCAAAGCATTTCTAACAATAGGTGCTTGCAGAGATGAAGATAAATCAAAAACGTTTGAGCTTTGGGGAATATATGTTGATCCTTTTATGAAAAGGCAGGGTATAGGTTCAAAGATGGTTCATTATTGTGAAAGAATAGCTATCCAGCGCAGATTTGACGAAGTGTGTTTATGGGTATTAGAAA
The DNA here is from genome assembly GCA_009785875.1 of Oscillospiraceae bacterium. GTDB lineage: Bacteria > Bacillota > Clostridia > Clostridiales > Clostridiaceae > WQUF01. The sequence goes on from WQUF01000177.1 coordinate 12,059, forward strand.
AAAACATAAATGCAAGGAAATTCTACGAAAAATTAGGATATTTTCCAGATGGTAAAAGAAAATTTATAGAACCTCTTGATGTTATAGAATTAAGGTATTCCAATTATATACGTAGATAAAAAATGGTATGAATGCTATAATAAGGTTAATAAACTAATAGTTAAGTTATAGATGATGTTTTTGTTTCAGAAAGGAAAGATTTAATATATGGGGAAACCAAAGGATATAGCAGGTCAGAGATTTGGGAAATTAGTTGTTATTCGTCTGACAAACAAGCGTAAAAATAATTCTGCAGTGTGGGAATGCAAATGCGATTGTGGAAATATAGTAGAAGTAGCATCTGATAAATTATGTAAAGGAAGTACAAAATCATGTGGATGCTTAAAAAAAGTGTATTCAAATATTATAGAAGGACAAAGATTCGAAAGATTAGTTACTATTCGTTTAATGGATAAGTGCGATAATGGTTATGCTGTATGGGAATGCAAATGCGATTGCGGAAATACAGTAGAAGTAAGGTCTGAACAGCTAGCTAATGGATACACTAAGTCATGCGGATGCAAAAAAAAAGAAATATGTGCTCAATTTGGACAAAGTAGGAGCAAAGATCTAACAGGGCAAAGATTTGGTAAGTTAATCGCTATACGTCCGATTGAGAAACGCATTAAATCGATTGTGATATGGGAATGCAAATGTGATTGTGGAAATGTGGCAGAGGTTTTATCTGTAAATTTGATTAGAGGAAGCACAAAATCATGTGGGTGTTCACGCCATGATGTACTCGTTGAGAGAAGTAAAAATGTTGATTTAAAAAAACAATTTGGTCTTATAGATAATACTTCAGTTAGTATTATAAAATCTGAAAAGCTTCCAGTAAATTCAAAAACTGGACATAAGGGTGTATCTTATAATAAAAGAAAATGTAAATATGAAGCCTATATATCATTTAAGAAGAAAAGGTATCATTTAGGATATTTTAATACTTTAGAAGAAGCAGTAGAAGTACGTGAACGAGCAAAAGAAGAGATACATGGATCATTTATAAAATGGTATGAAGAAAATATAAAAAAATAATTACAACTTGGAGGATTTATAATGTTGCGCAATTGGCAAAAAGAAGACATGCAAAATGCAGGTGAACATGAGAAGTTTATGCAAAATGTAGTAAAGTGGGTTGAACAAGGTTTATCTTTAAATGATATTATTATTTTTTGAATTTTATTCATAATTTACTAAATTTAAAATTATATTTAGTATATATTATTTATGCATATATAGC
>WQUF01000178.1 GCA_009785875.1 Oscillospiraceae bacterium
ACGAAATATTTTTATCTACCGCTTGCTAAAGGCGGATTTCCCAACAGTCCGCGCAATATGGTTGACTAGTCCTTATTGCTTACGTGCGCAACCACATTTCGAATACCCTTACTCCATCTGAATTTTGCTTAAATTCTTTATAGCCTAAAATGTTTATTGCATACATTGGTTTCATTGAACCATATTTATTTTCTTTATAATCTTCAGAAAATTTTTGTGTAGGATAGTATAATGAACGTTCTAAAAAGCTTTTAGCTCCTTTTACTTGCAATTCACCAATAAAATTAGCGTCTTTATCATTTAAAACTATCTTAGCAGCTAAGTCCTTAATCGTTTGCATGAATACTGCAAATTGCTTATTGTTTATCATCTTTATGTATGATTCTATGGAGTATGGTTGTATAAAAGATATTTCTTTGATATCTATACCCAATATATCCTTTGCGAGTCCAATTAGCGGTTCAGTATTACCAATAGAAGAAAATGCCTTTTTAAACGCTAAATCATTTGTTCGACTTACCTTCTTTATCATAGACATCCTCCTAAATCATAGCCTTACATTTTTATATTACCATAAAAATAGAATTATTCAAATATAGTCAAAACATATTTTCCTTGTAATATTTCTCATGATGTCACCGTGTCACAAATTCCTTAAAATCTTTCCACCATTGTCATCATGATACCTATATAATCGAGAAATTCAGAAATTGTTACAAAAAGAATCCTCAACGAAAAAAAGCTCTCAAATTAATGAGAGCTATCATATTTTAGCACTTAAACGCCCACAATCCCAGTGCAGGGTTATCTATATAAAATATCTCTTCATCTCCAACTTTATTAAGACCATTTTTTAAGCCTTTAAACATTTCAAAAGCTTCGTCGTAAGGCATATAATCAAACCCAACGCCCTCAACTTCTTCCTTTGTCAAAGCTTTAGTGCAGTAGATTATCCTAAACCTTCCATCCGAACTTCCATGTACAAGATGTGCTGCTACAGACTGATTGTTTTGAAGCTCAAATTCAGTTTTAAAAAGCTTAATTATATTTTCCCTGCCGATATAGCCATACAGCCTGATCACCCTGTCGTTTTCTTTATCTTCGCCGAATTTATTAACGCCTTTAGCAAGGATATAAAGTTCTCCTCCATCAGCCATTGCCATTCTTGTACGATATATTGCCTTATTCCCAACCCAAGTGCTTTTAAATTCTTCAGGATCAAGAAATGCAACAGCCTTTTTAAATGGTTTATCTACAAAAGTCATGTTCTTTTCCTGGGCAAGTAAAACAGCTTTTTCAAAGATTTCCCTTTTTGTTCCGATAAATAAACCATGAATCTTAACACCTGAATCTGAATTAGTGGTTACTGTCAATAAATAAATAATAGGAAGTTTGCTTAAAAAGTTCTCTTCTGCAAAGTCAAAAACCTTGCGCACCGGTGTTAAATCCTTTCCCATCATGCGCTCAAGACCATATAAAGCGCCTAGCATGTGGCTTTTACTTATGAACTTTGGACCGCCAACACCTATAACGATGTTCTTTGTGTAATTCGCCATCCCAACAACTTCATGAGGAACTACCTGACCTATGCTTAGGATATGATCATAACCGTTTAAAAGCTCCTTGTTGACTTCAACTGGAATATCATCGTCCATTATTCCTCCGGATACTTCATTTACATAGTCTCCAGGCACAGTACCAATCTGGACGATATCTTCACGCCATTTATGCTCTAACACATTTTCAATGGGTATACCATCTAAAAACTTCGAAATCTCTTCTTCAGTCATTGGAGTATGAGTTCCAAGAGCTGGCATCACATTTACAGTGCCGCTTAATTTTTTATAACAAAGGCTTGCAATTAACCCAGCACCCGAGTGAAGCCTTGTGTAATCCGGCGGTATCAAAAGAGTTTTCTTGCTATCACCGATTTTTGAAATCAGCTCATCCAATGCAGAATTAATTTCTGAAATAGACAATCCATCGTCGCTCTTTGAATATAATATTATAGAATCCATAATGCACCTCGTTTATAATACGTATTTTGTTCATCATACAAAATTTACGTTCACTTGTCAATTGGAATATAATAATCTAAGATTATCTGACCATTCTCGTCAGGCGATGTAAACCTTGGGCAATTATACAGTTCCATGGACCAAGTCATTTTTTCACAACTGTGCCCTTTATCTTCAAGAGCTTTCTCTGTAAGTTCATGAGCATTCATACATACATCTGCAACATCTTTACCTTGAATCCAGCCTATTGCAACTTTTGTCGCTTTTATTACATGGCTGACATAGCCTTCAGGAACATCAGCACCTGGTTTCATTAGCATACCAATTATGTATGAGAAATCTCCGTCTCCTTTGTCCCAATCAGTCATGACCCCTACATAATCGCTTTTAAAGATAGAATATGCTTGTTTTTGAAACACAGAAAAGATATCCTCTGCAAAACATCGATCCCAAAAAGCTGGAATAGGATTATTGCCTTTCATCTGTTCTTCCATACTATGTCTAATTTCTTTACCAACAAGTAAAACATCTGGCAAATCAGCTACTTGAAATTTAATCAATTTTCCCATTTTATTCTCCTCCAATATTAAAGTAGATAGAAAAACGAGAATGTTTCAAAGAGCATCCTCGTGTTATAATAGTTATTGGTTTTCTTTTAAATCTTTAGGCTTATCATTCAGGTTTTCAGCTTTATCCTTCAAATCTTCAAACATTTCCTTAATAGATTCATAGAATTTTCCTTCTGCAGTTTCATCAAATCTCTTATCATCAAAATAATACTTATCATCAATTTCAACGATGTAATGCCTATGCAATAAGAGTTCAAATCCTAATCTTTTATGTACTCCAAGTTCTTGTAAAGTCATTGCTTTATCAGCCGATAAGGCTCCTTTTTCTTTAAAGCTTAGTATTGTACTTTTTATTTTATAAACAACAAGTGCTACTGCTGCTGCTGGTACTATAACATTTCCAGCTGACATAAAATTTCCTCCCTTAACATTAATATTAGCTTAATACCACAAAGTATAGTGCATATAACTTCCACTGTCAATCATTTTCTCTATTTAAGATGATAACAGTTAATAGTAAATCGCATTGATTCTTGCGATAACTCCTGTTATAATTTTTCTATCGATCTAATAAAGGTGGGATTGTATTTGCGTAAAGAGATGAATAGAAAATTAGTGAATGGATTTCTTAAGGCTTCTGGAAAAAATATCGTGAACCAAAACGGCGATACTGTTCTTTTAAACGGCTGGGGATTAGGTAATTGGCTCCTATGTGAGGGATACATGTGGCTCCACAATGAGAACGAATACTTCGACCGACCAAGAAGAATAGAAAAAGCTATAGAGGAACTCACAGATGCTGAATTTTCAGAGTACTTTTGGAAGGAATTTAGAAATAGGTATATCACAAAAGAAGATATAAAGCTCATGGCTGATTCAGGCTATAATTCCATTAGAATTCCCTTTAATTCGAGGATTTTACTGGAAGAAAAGCCTGGTTTACATTGGATTGAGGAAGGCTTTGCTCTATTAGATAGCTTAATCGATTGGTGCGAAGAGTATGGCTTATATGTTTTCCTCGATATGCACGGTGCGCCAGGAGGACAAACAGGTAGCAATATCGACGACAGCGTTGATAATCTGCCTCGTCTATTTATGGATAAGGAAAATTGGGATAAAGCTATTGCAATATGGGAAAAGCTCGCAGATCGCTATAAAGACAGATGGATCGTGGGTGGATATGATCTTTTAAACGAACCCCTTCGCCCAGGCTTTACTGGAATTTTTGATTCCGGTGATTTAGCTCTTGGTTCTAATAATTTAACTTTAGACTTTGGTTACTTAGTTCCTAAACTTGTGCGTTTTTATGAAGAGTGCATCGCTGGTATCAGAAAATATGATACTAAACATATGCTCTCAATTGAGGGGCACTACTGGTCTGCTGCAACTTCCATATTCCATAAACATTACGACGATAACATGGTAATTCATTTTCACAGGTATGGATGCTTGCCTGAAATAAAATCTTTTAAGGAGTATTTAGATGTTTCGGAGCGTTTGAATCAGCCTCTTTGGCTTGGAGAAACAGGTGAAAATAAGTTAGAATGGTTCTCTGCTATGTACCCGTTATCTCTCGACCTAGGCATAGGTTTTAATGTATGGCCATGGAAAAAGATGGAGTGCTTTAACTCGCCTTTGTCAGTTAAAAAACCAGAAGCTTGGGAAAAAATCGTTAAGTTTAAAAAAAGTGAAATAAAACCATCTTGTGAAGAAGCAAAAGCAATTCTCAATGAATATCTTAATAATATACTTGCAGAGAATTGTGTTAAAAATGATGATGTTACAAAAGCTTGTCTCAGGCAGCCTGGTTGTATCGTTAGAGGAACTGATTTTGATCTTTTTCCAGGCAAAGGATTTTCTTATAGCGGAAACTTCTCAGGAATTACCGATTCAGATTATCGCAAGGATACTGGTATGTGCATTAAAAAGGGACGAAAGCCTAATGATCCAAAGATATTCTTTGATTGCGACTGGGATTCCTTAACTTTGGATTTATCACAAGATGAATTTGCTGTTTACAGCATATATGATGTATCTGAAGGTGACACGGTGAGAATTGAGTTTATGGTTATGGAAGATTCTGTGGTAGAAATTTCAGATGACAATGCTGTACTTGGTACCTTAAATATGAAAGCTTCTCCTGATGCTAAGATGAGTGAAAGCTTGATTTTACCTCAATCTGAAAAGGTAACTGTTAAAATTAAGCTGCAAAAAGGAAGGATTCAGCTGGATAAAGTGATTTTCCTTAAAGCATGAGGCAGCTTTTATTTCTTGCATGATTTACCGTCACAAGACCCCTCGTATGAACAGTTACCTCAACCACTTTTACCCTGCTTTCTCCTCTGAACCATCCATACTATTGCGCATATTACTGCTATAAAAATTACTATGATAACAACGTAATCCAATAAATTCATATCATAACCCCATTGCTCTTCCTATTTGATACACACAAAAGGCTATAACCCATGCAAAACCTGTCTGATACATGATGATTAAGATTGTCGCTTTAAAGCTTCCTAATTCGCGCTTTACTGTAGCCATTGCTGCCACGCATGGTGTATACAACAAAGTAAATACGAGAAAACTGAATGCAGAAAGAGGAGAAAATAATGTATTGAGTGTGCTGCCGAGTTCCTTTAAGTTCGCACCAGTCAATACTGCAAGTGTGCTGATGACTGCCTCTTTAGCTGTAAATCCAGTAATAAGTGCTGTAGAAATTCTCCAGTCTGAAAAACCCATAGGAATAAATATAAAACTTATAAGCCGTCCGATCATCGCCAGCATGCTGTTTACGCTATCTGTTACAGGATTTAAGCGAAAATCAAATGATTGAAAAAACCAAATGACGATAGTAGCGATAAAGATGACTGTAAAAGCTCTTTGAATAAAGTCTTTTGCTTTATCCCACATAAGAAGCAATACAGTTTTTGCTGATGGAAAGCGGTAATTTGGAAGCTCCATCACAAAGGGAACCGGATCACCTTTGAAGATTGTATCTTTCATCAAAAAGCCCGATAAAATTCCAAGTAAAATGCCGATGACATAGAGAACCATCATGACAAAAGCTTGATATCTCGGAAAGAAGGCAGCAGTAAATAAAGCGTATATTGGAAGTTTTGCACTGCAGCTCATAAAAGGCGTAAGTAGGATCGTCATCTTCTTATCCCTTTCGCTGGGAAGTGTACGTGTTGCCATAACCGCTGGAACAGTGCAGCCGAAACCCATTAGCATTGGAACAAAGCTTCTGCCTGAGAGACCAATTTTTCGCAGTGGTTTATCCATCATAAACGCTACTCTCGCCATATAACCGCTATCTTCTAAAATAGAAAGGAAGAAAAATAAAGTGACTATGATAGGTAGAAAACTGAGCACTGCTCCTACCCCTCTGAATATTCCATTTATTACTAATGAATGAACAACTTGGTTTAATCCGTATTGTGTCAATGCCCAATCTATCATATTGCTCAAACTACTTAAGCCTAATACCAATAATTCACTGAGTCCATTTCCTATAACACCAAAGGTAAGAAAAAAAACTATGAGCATGATAACTAAAAAAGATGGTATAGCCCATATTCTGTGTGTTAGAATACTATCCAACTTAACACTGCGCCTGTATTCTTGACTCTCCTGAGTCTTCACAACGCCTTGCATTCAGGTTTCCTCAATGAATTTATAGCGCATATCCACAATTGCTGATTCCCTGTCGGTATCGAGTTCAGTCTCCATTTCCAAGATAGCATGTTCTATAGTATCGACTTCGTTTTCTGAAAGGGACAACCACTTGAGTATGGGTTCATCACCTTCCACTAATTTTGTAGCAGCAAAGCGTGTAGGAATTCTTTGCCTTTGTGCATGGTCTTCAATGAGATGGGCAATGGCGTGTATAGCTCTATGGACTGCTCCTGAACAGAAATCAATGCGTTCCGGTTTTTTTTGGTTTTCCACTGTATCGATAGCTTGCTCAATAAGCACAGATAACCCTTGTTTTTTTGCTGCAGATATAGGGACTACTGGTATGCCTAGGGTTTCTTCCATATGCTCTACATCGATGCTCCCATTGTTAGCATGCACCTCATCCATCATGTTCAGTGCCAGAATCATCGGAATTTGCAATTCTATAAGCTGCAATGTCAGGTATAAATTGCGCTCAATGTTGGTAGCATCTACGATGTTTATGATTCCATCCGGCTTTTGCTTTAATAAAAAATCTCGTGTCACAATTTCTTCGCTTGTGTATGGAGATAAAGAGTAAATACCAGGCAGATCAACTATAGAAACATCCTTTTGGTTGATGACAGAACCTGTTTTTTGATCCACTGTCACGCCAGGGAAGTTTCCTACATGCTGATTTGAACCTGTCAGCTGGTTGAATAATGTCGTCTTACCGCAATTTTGATTTCCTGCAAGTGCAAATATCATGATTATACCTCCTCAATGGTGATTTTTTCTGCGTCCTCGAGTCTCAATGACAAAACATATCCTCTGAGTAAAAGTTCGATGGGATCCCCTAAAGGCGCAACTTTTTTTACAGTCACAATTGTATGAGGTGTAATTCCCATTTCAAGAAGTCTATGACGGAGGATTTTCTCACCACCTACTGATATAACACGACCACTTTTACCTACATTTAATTCTCGTAAAGTCATTTTGTTTCCTCCATAAAAAGCTATCAAGTTAGTTTTCTCTAACTATTTAAAGGTTAGCATAGACTAACTCGTTTGTCAATAGTATTGAAAAATCCTTACCATCAGCAAAATATATTGACATTTACGTATATTTTCTATGATAATATAGTTAATAATTATTTTATACAAGGAGGCTTCAAAATTGAAAATACAAGAATCAGCAGAGAATTATTTAGAAACAATTTTAATTTTGAGCCAAAATGAGAATAAAGTCCGTTCTATCGATATAGCCACTGAGCTTGACTTTTCCAAAGCAAGTGTAAGTGTAGCGATGAAAAACTTGCGCTTAAGCGGTTATATTTTAATGGATTTAGATGGTTATATTACGCTAACTGATGAAGGCTGTAAGATAGCTGAAACGATGTATGAAAGGCATATAGTAATTTCTGATTGGTTAATTTATTTAGGTGTAGATAGAAAAATTGCCATAAACGATGCTTGTAAAATGGAGCATGTCATAAGCGAGCAGAGCTTTCAAGCCATAAAGAAACACGTAGAGGAATGGAAAAAAGATGTTTATAAGCAAAAATAATAATAGCGCAAATCAATTTTTGGTTTGCAATATTTGTAATGATGGTGTCTCAAAACTAATTTTTAATTAGTTTTGAGACAATAATTTTATTACAAATTAATACTTCTCTCTTTAATAATCCACTTCAATAAAGTCAGAATAAGATTCATTTCTTTGAGAATCTGTCAATTTAAATCCATAAAGATAGACATCTCCAGGGCTTGCCTTATAATTTTGAAGGGTCAATTCTCCATTTACCGTAAAGGATTCTCCAACATACCACTCATGGCTAGTGTTTTCTGGATCTGGTCCTAAATATTGTGCAAAATAGCAAAATGCAACCTCGTCCCCATCCTTAATGGTCGTCAATCCCCTTTGTGCCATCTGAAAACTTGAATTTGTATCTTCTGATATATTCCTGGCTCCAAGTATTTTCCCATTAGGATATGTTTCATTATATAGAGCGATTATATCCACATTTTTACCGTTTAACTGAGCTGGAATGGCATATGTTTTTGCACCATTATCATCAGATATCTCATAAAGGCAAGCATAATATCCGGCAGCTCCTGGCCAAATGCCACTAAACTTTGAAAGGCAATTGCCATTTTCATCTATAGTGACACCGCTCTGCATGCCTATCATAAAATAATAATCCTCCAAAGATGGGTCAGGTACTTTTTCCCATACAGTAAAATCGATGCTTACTAAATTTGAGATCTCATCTTGAGATAGCGTTACATAATAATCTCCACTTGAATTCTCTTCCATAGGTATACTTCTAGCACTCAAGTCAAGAATCTTTGTTCCAGTTAAATCGCTGGCAAAGCTCTTTTGATATTCGGTATAGTTATTGCTCATCTTTAAAGACTCATATGTATTTATTGCATATTCTGCCCTATCCTTTTGTCCGTATATATAATATCCAGTCAATCCATGTATACTATCTGTTTGAGCAGTATATTTATTATAAACTACAGCCTTTGAAAGAGCGTTTTCCATCTCGTTTGCAGCTCCAGGATATAAATCCTTAAGCTTAGAAGCCATATCGCCTAAATCAACCATATCATAACAATTGTCTCGAGGACTACCAGTTCCAAAAGTTTTAGTGCCAGCTCTTTTTTTAGAAAATGTACTGAATTTTACTGTTCCGCTATTTAAATCATTCTCGCACTGGTTCATCATATTGTCCATAGCTCCTAGAACGTAATCTACCTGTCCAAGATCTATGACCGATAGCGTAACATCCACATCATAGCCATCATAAAATTTCATAGATGTATCCACGATGGATTGCCCAATAGCATCTCCTCTCAATCCCGTATTGTTTAAACTCGACAAAAATGCATAATCCCATCCGTATCCAGGTTCCACATCTTCTGACCCAATCAAGTAATTTGCATAATCGCTAGCAACTGCTGACATTTCAACGGAAGCCATTAAACAAGCGTCAAATCCGATGAACTCGAATCTGGTATTTTTAGCATCAGAAGATTCCAAAGCTTGGTTCATCTCGAGTAAAGTTAAACCATCTCCTTTAAAATTCTCGTCGTATCCAAAACCATAAATTGATCCACCACCATGATCCCACATTATTAGGCCATACTTATCAGCAGGAAAGTTTTCCATAGAAAAATCTATAAAGCTTGACAGGGTCCCTGGATCTCCCATGTCTTTCATTCCTATCGTATCTAAAAGATAAAGTTGTCCATCTTTAACTTGAATAAGCGAGCAATCAGAAGGAATCCCAAAGTCTTTCCAGGTTTTAGCTCCACCGGTCATTATTATCACATTAGCATTTTCAGAATTTACTTGAGAATTCAGCATCTCTTGTATATCAGAAGAAGCTGAGCCATCTTCGCTTTCTAAGTTTGATCCAATCATATACACCATGATAGTATATGGTCTCTTATCTTGAGGTTCAACATGAGTAGATGCTTCGCTAATATCCCATGGAGTAGATTTTACAGTGCTGAAATCTACTGTATTAGTATTTCTCACATACGTATTTGCCCCAATATTTGTTGTTGTGTCACTGCTGCCATTAGCTGCAAAAGTCTCGTCTGTAATATCATTTATAGTTGAATCTGCCGTATCAATCATACCTTGTCCTAAATTGCCAGAACCACCATCGTAAAAAAACCATATAAGCCCTACTGCTACTATTATTATAAGGATTATTAACCATATTCTGTTTTTCTTCACAAATAATCTCCTCTTTTATTAATATTCTAAAAATCTATAATAGATACTAATATAATTATAATCTTTTTAAATGAAATTTCTATGAATTTTTTATAAATGTACCTTCTTACAAAACAAAAAAACTCGTAATTTAGAGTTTTTTGTGTGTAATATTCAAAGTCAGAAACCTTAAAGTAAACATATGCCATGTTGCAAATGATCTTCCATCGTTCCAAAAAAAACTTTAAGGCTTCATCAAGATATTAATAAAACATGAGATAGTTAAAATAATCAATTTAATTAACTTTATTTTTCACTTTATTTTTTAAACATATCCTCCCATTAATATAAAATAATTCACCAGTTTTAATAAATAAAACCATCTCAAATTTTATTAAATAGAAAATAATAAGTTAAATATAACTATAAAATGTTCGCAATATAAGGTATAATTAATTTGCTTCAGCAACATATTATCATAAAAATTTACATAATAGCTTAATATTTCTTAACACCATTTTTTTTATTCTTAATCTTTTTATTATAAATATAAATTCCTGCGCAAATTGCTAGAGATGAAATCGTTATGAAAGCTCCTATTTTAAAACCTGGACTTATATAACTTAGTTCAATATGATGACTTCCGGGATCTAAAACCAGCCCTGAAAACGCACGATTTACCCTTATTATTTCTTGTTTTTTACCATCTACTTTCAGAGTCCACCCTTTATCATATGGAATGCTTAAAGCTAGAATTCCCGTTTCTGTGTTATTTATATCCCCTCTAATAGAACCTCCATTCACATAAAGGTTCTCTAAATTATACTTATTCCTATCCCTCACTTCTTGTTCATAATTATCATAAGAATTAAAATTAACATCTAATTTATTTACGCTGTAAACTCCCTGATTTATAGTCATATTTAAGCTTTCAGTTTCACCACTTAATTTAAATGTAAAGTCATTTATAGGATACGTCCAGGTCCAGTCTTCACTTGCTTTATTTCCTATCTTACCATTTACATGTAAATCTATGTTTTGGCCATTTTTTGGCACAATATTGATGTAGAAAATCAATTCTCCATCATCATTAATATAATTATTTTTTAATGGAATCACCATGGAAGCATCCTTTTTAGCTGTGATAGTTCCATCTTTATATTCCATATTTGTATATTTTGCAGAAGACCAATCAAATTCTACTAGCTTTGTCGTTTCATTTTTAAAAGCCTTAGCAATTCCTGTTATCTCTTTATCTACCACAGCACTTTGAAGCAGCATTGCATCTCTTTCGGCAAAATTTTCATTTAAAAAAGCATCATCGCTTGTTTGGGTGTCATACCACATGTCGAGACCGACTATATTTTGATTCTCATATACATCGTAATTATCGCTGGTTTTAACGAGCTTATACCCATAAGAATTAAAATCTGCATCTTTTAAGCAAACCTTGTATTTTGTCCCAAGAGCAGTTTCAACAAAAAGCCTGTCATCAAGATTTAAGAAAAGGCTTGTAATAACAATTTTCTGAAGTATATTAAAATCCCTCACCATCCATTTATGGACATCAGCACTTATTAAGCTATTAAAGGTGCTCATACCATAATACCCATAATTTAAAGGTGCATTTTGAGAAGTTAATTCCACAAATATATCCCTATAAAAATCATCTGCAGTGGGGGTCAGTTCTTTAAAAATTGCCATCTCCTCATAGTTTTCAATTCCAAGATCCTGAAAAGCCGAATCTTGAATCCTAATTCCACCAACAGTATCCAGATAATTTGTGTCATATACTAAAAGATTTGTAGCTACACATATTAGCAAAATCATCCTAAGCATAATATACTGATATTTTTTTACAAAAAAATTAGTTGCTGCTACAGAAACTACTGATATTATGCTTAGTACAACAAATATCTTATCTAAATCATTTGCATTTCCTGCTCCTCTATATGCTTTTGAAGCAAACATTGCAGTTAATAAAGCTCCTCCAAATATGGCAAAACTAAATCCAGTAAATTTTAGCCTTTCATCTTCTTCAAGCCAGTTAGGTAATGCGTATGCTACAGAAAAAATGAATATGTACATCCACCTGTCAGTTACATAAGACAACCCATTAAAAAAACTATGTGCATGAGGAAATAAATAAAGTATGAAGAAAAATAAAGCAAATAAAGTCTTTCTCCTTGTCTCCCCTGATATCATTGTCATTTTAGTAAATACATATATAACGATTATGATTATAAACGGAAATGCTAATATATCTCGATTATTAAATAGCCTTTCTGGAAGCTGTTTATAAAAATCATTGCCAAAGAACATTTTTATATCGAAAGTTTGAGCGAATCTGTCTGAGTTTAAAAAAGAATAAAGTGCAGGAATTAAAAAAATGCACGCCATACAAATGGATAAAATAGCATATAAAATGTATTTATAGACGCTTTTAAATGCGCAAATTATCCTTTCTTTAATATTTTTACCTTTAGCTTCTATTGCAAAAAATATCATATAAGCAAAGTAAAGGCAATAACTCATGTAACCAAAGTAAAAATTGTTTCCAATGGTGAGTGCTGCTCCAAGGACAAGCACAAATGGTTTCTTTGTTCTTTTATAGATGCTAAATCCTAAAATCGTAAGTGGAACCCAAGGATAAGGATCTGTAAAATAATCAAATGCCACACAATACCTTGCAAACATAAGGCTTGCTCCATAAACAACAGCACCCACCAGAGAATTGATGTTTTTTCTTCCTTCATATTTTAATAATGAATACAAAAAAAACATGGATAGAAACTCTTTAAGCACGCTTAATATCATCTTTGAAAATAATGCTTCATGAAAATACCAATGGTGCGCTGTGATTATTCTAGGTATGAGCATCAAATAAAAGTACGGATTTGTTGAATAATAATAGCTAAATTCACCGAATATATTGCCGCCCAATCCATAATTAAAGGACCAAAAAGGCTGACCTTTAGCGAATGCATCTTGTAAAAATGGAAAGAACTGCATAAACTGTGAATAGCTATCGGTATCTTCAAGGACAAAAGTGGCTTTTTCAAAAATAAATACCTTATGGCAAATTATAGAAACAGCTAGCATCACTATGATACTGAAAATCCATGAATAAAGTTTTCTATGTTTCTTTGGTAAATAATTTAATATTTCAAATTTTTTCTCATCTTCATTTTCTTTCTCTTTATTATATGAATCCAAAGGCAACTGTGTACCTTCCTCTTTATTATATGAATCCAAAGGCAACTGTGTACCTTCCTCTTTATTAATATAATTCATCATCGTCACCAAAAAGCCTTAATTTTTTTCTTCTGTTTTA
>WQUF01000179.1 GCA_009785875.1 Oscillospiraceae bacterium
AGAAAATAATTGAAAAGAGAACAAGAAATTCTTCAATTGGATTTGGCTCCCCTATTGGATCAAAGAAAGAAAAAAATATTGGAATGTATTTAAAAGAAATTCAGCCAGAGGATTTATTAAAATATGGACTTATACCAGAATTTGTAGGGAGATTGCCAGTTATTGTTACACTTAATTCTCTTGATAAACAGGCTTTAATAAATATACTTACTAAACCTAAAAATGCCCTTGTTTCTCAGTATAAAAAGATATTTGAGCTTGACAATGTTCAGCTGGAATTTACTGAGGATGTACTAGCTGAGATAGCTGAAAAAGCTATCGCAAAGGGAACAGGTGTAAGAGGATTGCGTTCAATTATTGAGAGCATTGTAACAGATATAATGTTTGAAATACCTTCTAGAAATGATATTGGTAAAGTTACTGTAACTAGAGAAACCTTGCTCACAAAAGAGCCAATTTATGAATATTTTAAAAATGAAGAGAGAGTACCTTTAAAAATAAAAAAATCAAGAAGCAGAAAAAGCAATATAGAGACTGCATAGAAATTTTATCTGTAAGAAGTTAAAGTGAATTATTTCAAGTTAACTTCTTTTTATTTCAAAGAATATAATAAACTATAGAGGGCAATAATTTATTTATGGATATGGAGGTAGTTTGTATGATAATGACTTTAATAATATTAAATTTAATATTAACTGCTTTTTTATTCATAAATATTTTTATGAAGAAAAAGCATTTTAGTATTGACGATAACGGACCTGTATATAGAGATAATAGTAAGGAAATGGAAAACTTAAATAGATTAAAAAAAATAAGTTTAACATTGCCACTTACTGAAGTAAGTCGTCCATCTAGTTTAAAAGATATAATAGGTCAGGAGATGGGTACAAAAGCTCTCATCGCAGCATTATGCAGCCCAAATCCACAACATGTTATAATATATGGTCCACCAGGAATTGGTAAAACTGCAGCTGCAAGATTAGTTTTAGATTATGCAAAAACTCTTGCTCATTCACCATTTAAAGAGTATTCTAAATTTGTGGAGATAGATGCTACCACTATTAGGTTTGATGATAGAGGGATAGCTGATCCACTAATAGGTTCTGTTCACGATCCAATTTATCAAGGAGCAGGTAGTTTAGGTGTTTCTGGAGTACCACAACCTAAACCGGGAGTTGTTACAAAAGCTCATGGTGGCATCTTATTTATCGATGAAATAGGAGAGCTTCATCCAATAGTTATGAATAAACTTCTCAAAGTTTTAGAAGACAGAAAAGTTTTTTTTGAAAGCTCATATTATAACCCGAATGACAGCAACACTCCCCAATATGTAAAAGATATATTTAATAATGGACTTCCGGCTGATTTTAGGTTAGTAGGAGCTACTACAAGATCACCTGAAGAGTTACCTCCTGCAATTAGGTCAAGATGCACTGAAATTTTTTTCAGAGGGCTTTCAGCTAGTGAGATTTGTGAAATTGCAAGGGGTGCTGCAATAAAAATAAATTATGGTGTAGATGATGACGCAATTTACTTGGTTGGTGAATATTGTACTAATGGTAGGGAATGTATAAATGTTATTCAGTTAGCTTCTGGGATAGCATTTAGTGAAGGCAGGAGAACTATAAATAAAGAAGATATAGAGTGGGTTATAGAGAATGGTCAATATAATGCCAGAATTGAAAGAAAGATAAATAAGGAACCAAAGGCTGGCTTTGTTACAGGTCTTGCTGTATATGGAAATAATAACGGTACAATAATGGAAATAGAATCTGTTTCAAAAATATTAGGATCTTTTAGGGGCAAATTGGTTGTAACGGGCATTGTAGAAGAAGAAGAAATCAATTTTAATAATAGAAAGATTAAAAGAAAAAGTATGGCAAAATGCTCAGTGGAGAATGTTATGACTGTTTTAAGCAATATATATAATATGGATTTTAGGAAAATATTTTTGCATGTAAATTTTTTAGGAGGAGTACCTGTTGATGGACCTTCGGCTGGTATTACCATAGTTGTATCTATAATGAGTTCATTATTTAATATTCCAGTAAAAAGTGAAGTAGCGATGACTGGAGAAGTGTCTATCTGTGGTGATGTTAAACCTGTTGGTGGTGTCAGCGCTAAAATAAAAGCAGCAATCGAAGCAGGAGCTAAAGAAGTCATCATTCCAAAAGATAACTATAAAGAAACCTATAGCGATATTAAAGAATGCAAAATTCATGCAGTTTCAGATATAGATGAAGTACTGAGTATTTGTTTTGGTGATAATATTCTTAAATGTTTCAACAAGATAAATAAGGAAATAAAAACAGTTTATGCAAATTTAAATTAAGTGTAATTGAAAAATAAATATTTTCAAGGTATAATGTTTTTTTGATTAGTATATTTATTAGAAAGGGGTATAGAGATAATGGAAGTAGAATCTAAAGTAATTCCGCTTATTCCCTTGAGAGGTTTAACTATATTTCCTCATATGGTTCTTCATTTTGAAGTAGGAAGAAAAAAGTCTATACTTGCTCTTGAAGAATCTATGATCAATGACCAAGAGGTTTTGGTAGTAGGCCAAAAATCTGCTGATGTAGAAAGCCCTGATTTAAGCGATTTAAATAAAATTGGAACAGTTTGTATGATTAGGCAGATACTTAAATTGCCTGAGAGTACAATTAAAGTACTTGTTGAAGGTCTTTATAGGGCTGAATTGTTAGAAGTTGATATAGAAGAACCATTTATAAAAGTTAAGATCAAAGTAATTAATAATGAAACCAAGAGTAAAGATAAGAATGATGAAGCTTTAGTGAGGAATATTAAAAAATATTTTAAAGAATATATTGATTTAACAGATTTTGTTCCTGCAGATATTTTAGATAGCCTTGAACAAGTGGAAGACTATGGAATATTTTGCGATACTATATGTTCTTGTTTAATGCTGAAAAATGAAGAAAAGCAAATATTATTAGGGCTTTTGGATGTTAATAAGAGATTAGAAAAATTGCTGCATATACTTAAAACAGAAGTGGATATAGTAAAAATTGAGCTCCGCATTGGAAACAAGATTAAAAATAAAATCGATAAAATGCAAAAAGATTATTATCTAAAAGAGCAGATGAAGGCAATCCAGGAAGAGCTTGGAGGGGAAGATGAAGATAAAAAAGAGATAAATTCGTATAAATCCAAAATAGCAAAACTAAAGCTTGAGAAAGAAGTTAAGGAAAAAGCTCTTTATGAGCTTAGCAGGCTTGAATCTGTTGGTAACTTTTCATCTGAAGGAGGAGTTATTAAGACATATTTGGATTGGATTGTAAGTTTGCCGTGGAATGTTGAAACTAAAGAAGTTTATGATTTAGTTAAGGTTAAGGAAAAGCTCGATCATGATCATTATGGTCTCGATGATGTTAAAGAGAGAATTATAGAGTATTTAGCAGTTAGGAAGATGAGCAATTCTTTAAAAGGACCTATTATATGTTTAGTTGGACCTCCAGGTGTTGGAAAAACTTCAATAGCAAAATCCATTGCTGAGTCTATAAATAGAAATTTTGTCAGGATTTCTCTTGGTGGGGTTAATGATGAAGCTGAAATAAGAGGCCATAGGAA
Organism: Oscillospiraceae bacterium; assembly: GCA_009785875.1. Lineage (GTDB taxonomy): Bacteria > Bacillota > Clostridia > Clostridiales > Clostridiaceae > WQUF01. Next base: position 3,592 of record WQUF01000179.1, read on the forward strand.
GACATATGTGGGGTCAATGCCTGGTAGAATTATTTATGGAATGAAGAAGGCAAAGTCTAAAAATCCGCTTTTTTTGTTAGACGAGGTAGATAAGATAAGTAGCGATTATAGAGGTGATCCATCTTCAGCCCTACTAGAGATTCTCGATAGCGAACAAAATCATAGCTTTCGAGATCACTATTTAGAAGTGGAATTTGATTTATCTAAGGTGATGTTTATTACAACTGCAAATACATTGCACACAGTACCACCAGCACTCCTGGATAGAATGGAAATAATAGAAGTTCCTAGTTATACTTTTGAAGAAAAATTTAATATCGCTAAATTGCACCTTGTTACAAAGGTTTTAAAGGAGCATAGTGCTCTTAATTCTCATATTAAATTTAATGATGACACATTGAGATATGTAATTGAATATTATACAAGAGAAGCAGGAGTTAGAGATTTAGAAAGGAAACTCTCTAAATTAGTCAGAAGTGCAATTAAGGATATTGTTTTAGATATCGATAAAGAGATAGTTATAGATAAAGAATTCGCTATAAAGCATTTGGGACCAGAAATATACTTATATGATAAAGCTGAAATGAAAGATTTAGTTGGTGTTGTAACTGGCATGGCATGGACTTCCTATGGAGGAGATACTCTTCCTGTTGAAGCTGTTGTAATGGATGGCGATGGAAAGCTTGAATTAACAGGTCAACTAGGAGATGTGATGAAAGAATCCGCAAGAGCAGCTTATAGCTTCATAAGATCAAATAGCAAGAATTTAAATATTAGTTCTGATTTTTATTCTACAAAGGATATTCATGTACATTTTCCTGAAGGAGCTATACCTAAAGATGGTCCTTCCGCAGGAGTCGCTTTAGTAAGTGCTATGGTTTCTGCATTATCTAACAAAAAAGCTAAATCTAATGTTGCTATGACCGGTGAAATAACTTTGACAGGAAAGGTCTTGGAAATTGGTGGACTAAAAGAAAAGATCATGGCTGCATATAGAGCAGGAATTAATACTATAATTTTCCCTAAAATGAATGAAAAAGATTTGACAAAGATACCAGATGAAATAAAAGATAAACTAAAATTTGTTCCAGTCTCTATGATTAAAGAGGTCATAGATAATAGCATTATAAATGAATGAGCATATTGATGATTTTAAAATCGTTAAATCTGAATTCATTACATCTGCAGTATCTTTTAATCAGTATCCAGAAGTAAAGAGGGATGAACTGGCTTTTATTGGAAGGAGCAATGTAGGCAAGTCATCGCTGATAAATTCTTTGTGCGGAAGAAGGAACCTTGCTAAAACAAGCTCTACTCCTGGAAAGACTAGAACTGTAAATTATTATTTAATAAATGATTTATTTTATTTTGTTGATTTGCCAGGTTATGGCTATGCAAAATTATCTAAATCTGAAAGAGAGAATCTAGGTAAAGTTATCGATGCATATTTTAAAAATACTAAAAATCTTAAAATGATTTTTTTATTGGTAGATATCAGGCATAATCCTACTAGCGATGATAAACTTATGATAGATTGGATTAAATTTTACAACTTGCCTTATAAAATTATAGCTACTAAAGCAGATAAAATAAATAAAACTGAAATTATCAAAAATAAAAAAAATATTTTAACGGACTTAAATATTAATGAAAGTTCTGTAATCGTGTATTCATCCCATTCTAAATTAAATTACCAAGTTTTGTTAAATGAAATATATAATATTTTAAAAGTTTTCTAAATTTAGAAAACTTTTTTTTAAAATTTTGTAGCAAATGAGATTTCATAGAATAGTATATATTAGAACGAATGATTATAAATCATTTAACAAGGAGAGAAGATCGATAGTAGATTCTTTTTAAAAATTATAATTATGGGAGGATAAAAAATGAGTAAATGCTGTTGCAGAGAACAAAGATGTAATAGAGTAAT
>WQUF01000180.1 GCA_009785875.1 Oscillospiraceae bacterium
GGTGATATATTAAAATGGTCAAGCTTCACTATAATATTTCTCATGCTATTTCAATTGACCTCTGCTATACTACAATCAATTGGTAGGGTCAATGTTCCTGTTAAACATTTAATAATTGGATGTGTTTTTAAGTTTTTTATATCTTGGTTTTTAACTTCAATACCCCAATTAAATATCTTTGGATCTATTATAGGCAGTATAGTAGGATACCTTATTCCATGCATATTGAATTTCATAGTCTTAAAGAAGACAATAAATAACTACATAAATATAAATGAATCATTAATAAAACCACTAATATCAACTGCGGCTATGGCTTTTTCTTTAATCATAATGTATAATTTTATAAAAAACAGTATTAGCAGCGTGAACATTTTGACAGTAGTAATTGTAATATTTTCCGCAATTATTTACGTAATAGTATTGATAATTACTGGGGTTTTGGATTATCATAGTATTGTTCGGAAGTTAGAAATACAAAAGAGGTGAGCTGCCTTTGATACAGATAATTGGATTAGGACCAGGTTCTTCAGATAGTATTACTATTGGAACTTTGGAAATATTAAAAAAATCGAATAGGATCTTTTTAAGAACCTCGATGCATCCATGTGTTGATTTCATTAGATCTCAAGGTGTAGAGTTTCAAACATTAGATTTTTTATATGAATCCTCAAAAAGCTTTGAGGAGGTATATGAAAAAATAGCAAATTTAATAGCTGATGAGAGCTTTCTTTATTCTGAAGTTTGTTACGCTGTTCCTGGTAACCCGAAAGTTGCTGAAAAATCTGTGGAAATTTTAATAAACATATGTAAGCTTAAGAACATTGATTTTAAAGTTTATCCAGCAGTAAGTTTTTTAGACAATGTTTTTTATCGATTGAATTTAGATCCAATCGATGGTATTCAGATACTAGACGGTGCTAATATTTTTGAATCAATTATTGACAGGAGAAAGGGAATAATAATTTGTCAAGTATATGATGAATTTATTGCTTCAGACGTTAAAATATTTTTAAATAAATATTTTAATGATGAGAAACAAATCTATTTTCTAAAATCTTTAGGAATAGATGAAGACGAAGTTATAGAAAAAATTGAACTAATGAACCTTGATAAAATGAAAGATATTGATCATCTCACTTCAGTTTATGTTCCTCCATCAAAAGACGAAATAGATTTTAAATATGATATATTTGATCTTATGAAAATCATTAGTTTTTTAGGAGGAGAAAACGAATGTGATTTTAATAAAAAACAAACAGGCAAAGATTTAATGAAATACTTGATTGAGGAAGTTTATGATTTAGATTCTGCCATAAAAAATGATAATATTGCTAATATTATTGAAGAGATGGGAAATGTTCTCGTTAATATTATATTTTTATGCCAGTTAGAATCTTTTTATGATATGTTTGATTTTATCGATGTAACTGATAGCATTTGTAAAAAGTTAATTTATAGATATCCTCATATAGATAAGAATCACAAAAGATTTAGATATTGTTAGTTAAAGACAGCTTAATAAATCAAATATTTTTATCAATTGTGACCATATAAATTATGAAATTAATGAATTTCTTATAGAAATTCATGAATACAATGTTGAAAACAGGTCAACAATATTAAAGAAGTTAAGAGACGTACTACTTAGAGTTTAATCTGTCTAGAAATTTATTGACCTTAGTGTGTTGAAAGAAGGATTTTAAATATTATTGCAGAAATAGCTAATTAGTACTTATAAGATATCAAGGAGGTAAAATAAAATGAATAAAGCTGAATTAATCACAAAAATGGCTGAAAAGTGTAAATTAACAAAAAAGGATACCGAATCTGCTTTAAAAGCTTTTATTGAAAGTGTTGAAGAAGGATTAAAAGGAAAAGAAAATAAAGTTCAATTAGTTGGATTTGGAACTTTTGAAGTTAAAAGAAGAGAAGCTAGAATTGGTAGAAATCCACGAACTAGAGAAGAAATAAAAATCCCAGCTTCAAATGTTGTTGTTTTTAAAGTTGGAAAAGACTTAAAAGAATCAGCAAAAGCCATTAAACTCGCTAAATCTAAAAAGAAATAATTAAAAGCCTGCTAGCAGGCTTTTAATTTTAATTGATGTGGAGATAAAAATTATGAGATTAGATAAATTTTTAAAGACATCGAGAATAATTAAAAGAAGAACTGTGGCAAAAGGCGCCTGCGATAAGGATAATGTATATGTAAATGGGAAGATGTCAAAACCAAGTACTATCGTCCAAGAAGGAGATATAATAGAAATTAAATTTGCAAATAGTGCTTTAAAAGTAAGAGTCTTAGATATAAAAATTGGAGCAAAAAAGGAAGATGCTCTTTCTTTATATGAAATTATAGAATAATGATATTCAAGATTAATGTTTAATTTATAGCTTTTATATGTAATATGATAAAAAAATTTTTCATATAATATATAAATAACAAAGTTAGATATCGGAGGTAAACCTGTGCAAAATAAAGAGCAGAATCCAATGGTTGGTCAAGTAAAAAAATCCAATTTATATATTGAAGATAGAAATAAACTTACTTTAGATGGAATTCAAGAAGTGATAAGTTTTAATGAAGAACAAATACATCTAAACACAAATTATGGTAAACTCTCCATTAAAGGTGAGAATTTAAAGATGAATAAACTTGATGTTGTAAATGGGAATATTTCCATATGTGGTATGATCAATTCTCTTGCTTATTCATATACTGGTAGCAGTAAACCCAAAGAAAAGGATACTATTTTAAGAAGGATATTCAGATAATGTTATTTACTTTAGATTTTCAATTAACACTGATGTTATTTAATATAATAAGTGGTTTATTCTTGGGTTTCACATATGATATATTTAAAGCTATTGAAAAAAATAATGAAACGAACAACATCATTAATATAATAGAGTGGGTATTATATTTTATTTTCATAACTATCAGTTATTATATAGCTCACATTTATTTTGTTAAAGCTTTTATAAGTTGGTATACAGTTTTTGTTTGTATCATAAGTTTCGTTTTTTATATGAAATTTTTGACAAGATTAATTAGGAGAATTCTAATTTCATTAACTTCGAATATTATGAGAATATTTTCAATAATCAGTAAATATATAAAGTTTCCTATTTATATGGTAAAAGCTATTTTTAAAAAAATATTCTAATACAGTTAAACTTTGATAAATTTAGAAAATATATAAAATTTCCATTTTATTATGATAAAAGTTGTTAAAAAAGAATACTTTGGAAAAAACATCTTGAATAAATTAAAAAAAAGTTATAAAATATAAATAAAAATATTACGAGGAATATTATGAAAAAGAGATTAAGCTTTTTTTCCTTATTTAAATGGATTTTTATAATTTACATATCAATTTGCTTAGTAGTTCAACAGGTAAGCTCAATGAATTTAAAAAAGGAATTAAATACTCAAAATAATAAACTTGCGGAAGCAAAAAAACTAAATGAAAAATTACAGGATGAATATAAAATATCAGATTCCGACAAATACATTGAAAGGATGGCTAGAGGATTGGATCTTATTAAAATTGGAGAAACTCCTGTAGTAATTAATAATGATGCAAGTAAATGATTGTTTAACTTTTAAATTATTTATACATATATTAATTGATCATATTATGATTGCTAAATCTAATAGCAAACAAATTATTATATTATTCAAGGAGGATTTTTTTAAGTATGGCCCTAAAGCCTGGAAGTGTTATGGACGGCAAAATTGTAAATATTGCTAATTTTGGAGCATTTGTGGATGTTGAAGGAAAGGTTGGACTTGTTCATATTTCTGAAATTTCAACATCCTATGTAAAAAATATTAGGGATAAATACAAAGAAAATGATATTGTTAAAGTTAAGGTTTTATCTGTTGAAGAAAATGGAAAGATCAATCTTTCTATAAAACAAGCCATTGAAAGAACTGGTAAGTCTAAAGCTCCTGATGAGTTTGAATGGTCTGGCGATAAGAATAAAGTTACTTCTATCAGCTTTGAGGATAGAATATCCAAATTCTTAAAAGATAGCGAGGAAAGACATCAAGACATCAAAAAGAACAATGAATCGAAAGTAAGGAGATATAAGAGGACCTCAAATTATTAATAAAAAAAAATTATTTTTGTTGACATATGTCTTAAATGTAAGTATAATATGATTTGTGGCAAATTAATAACCAGCTGAAGTGGCGGAACAGGCAGACGCACAGGACTTAAAATCCTGCGGGATTTAAACCCCGTACCGGTTCGATTCCGGTCTTCAGCATTTAGTGTCGCGGAGTGGAGCAGTTGGTAGCTCGTCGGGCTCATAACCCGAAGGTCACAGGTTCAAATCCTGTCTCCGCAACCATTTTTTTGGCGGAATAGCTCAGGTGGCTAGAGCATTCGGTTCATACCCGAAGTGTCGTAGGTTCGAATCCTATTTCCGCTATTTGAATCCTACAAACTTAGTAAATTAAGTAAATTAAGTTTGTAGGGTTTTTATTTTTTGTAAATATCAAAAATTTATATTTAATTATTTGTTCTTCTTATTATGAGGTTTAAATGCTTAAAAAAATATTGAGTAGAAAATTTAGTTGGTATAATTTTGAATAATTGGTTTTTATTTATTTTTAATAAAAGTATATTTAAAATAGAAATGAGCAAAATAAAGTTGTCCCCTTCAAACTGAAATTAAACAAACTAGTAGGAGATGATTTTAAAAGTGAAGAAGAGTAAAATATTTTTAGTGATAGCTGTTATAACATTAAGTTTAGGAGTTTATGGTTGTTATAGCCCTTGGGCAAATAGCGATATTAATGTAAATTTTGCTCAAGAAAGCTTGTATAATACTATAATTTAAAGTAACAGTTGGAAATGTAAACCCTATTTCTCTGCATTAATCTATATTTGAATAAAACTAACTAGTGTAGTATTTAAATTGGGAGTTTAAGGATGTTATCTCTAAATAATAAGCTAAATAAACACAAAAAAATTAGAAATATAAATTTTTTTGAATAAAATGAATGAGAATAATTAAACATCCAAAATTTGAATATTAGGAGATGATTTTGAATGAGAAAGAGCAAAATATATTTATCTGTAGCTGTTATAGCACTTAGCATGGGAGTTTATGGATGTTCTTATCCATATGCAACTAGAGATGGTGGATATGCCACTAGAGATGGTGGAAATGTAAACTATGGAACTGGAGAGATATATAATAATACAAATTCTTTTTCACTAAACAATGATCCTAATTATACAAACAACTTAAATAGGACAACTAGTAATCGTTCAATAAATAGGGTAACTGGTAATCGTTCAATAAATGTGGTACCTGGCAATCGTTCAATAAATCAAACAGCCGGTAATCGTATAGTCCTTGGTCCTGGTAGTCCTAGTGTTTTTACAGGAGATATCATTAGTAGGTACTCATTGACTACTGCTAACATTAACAGTATCAGAAGAGGAATGACTTATGATGAAGTAGTAGCAGCGACAGGTATGGAACCTTTATTTACAAATGCAG
>WQUF01000181.1 GCA_009785875.1 Oscillospiraceae bacterium
AAGTCCATATCCTGACCTCCAAAATATATTTATAATATTTTATTTTTAAAATGCTCAGAATATGACAACAAAAATGCTTATTCAATTATTTCGTAGTAATAAAAAAGCAGGCGTATAAGAAGCACCTGCTTTTGTGAGATAACGTGTAACTGGTTTTAATATATAAAACACTATGAATTATTTCCATAATTTTCTTCATACCATTCTAAAAACGGTTTGTATATATCATCTTCAGCTTTTTGGCGAGCTTTTACTGCATCTTCTAAATTATCAAATTGTCCTAAATTATACAGTTTCTTTTGAAAGCCTATATATGCCATATATTTGCCGATACTTTTAGCCCAGCATACGCCTCTATGCCCTGTGGTTGAAGCTTTTGAAATCTTTTGAGATTTTATGCTGCTCACTGAAGTATTTTCTACCAAGCCAAATTGCTTTTTTAAATCCATGTTCTTACCAATTTCAACAAATCTCTCATGAGTTAAACATCCGCATGACTTTTCTATATCACTTCTATCGCTTACCAAATATACTAAAGGTATTTCAATTTTATTACCGCAATCGCATATGCATTCCCATATTACAGAACCTGCATTAGAACGTTTATTAGTTGAACGTATAGCTAATAATCGTCCAAATTTTTGACCTGTTACATCCCTATTATTATTTTGTCCTGTTTGAGCAACTGCGTCTCTCTGTAAACATCCACATGATTTTGAACTTCCACTGCGCAGGTATGTAGCTGGAACTTCAACTACATTTCCACAATCACATTTGCATTCCCATATTGTAGAGCCATTCTTGCGTTTGTCTGTTTTGCAAATAGCCACTAATCGTCCAAATCTTTGACCTGTAATATCATTTAGATTTAAACATCCGCACGATTTTTTACGTCCTCTGCGCAGGTCTGTAGACGAAGCTTCAACCATATTACCACAATCACATTTGCATTCCCATACAATACTATTATTCTTATGCTTGTCAGTTGAGCGAATGGCAACTAAGCTTCCATATCTTTGTCCTGTTAAATCTATCATGCTTTTTTTCCCTATTTCAGAGGCTATTTCTCTTTGCAAGCATCCGCATGATTTTGCATGTCCATTAAGTAAGCGTCCAGACGTAACTTCAACTACTTTGCCACAATCGCATTTACATTCCCATACTGCAAAGCTTCGATTTCGTTTGTCTGTTAGATTAATAGCAACTAATCGCCCAAATCTTTTACCTGTTAAATCTTTTATGGATTTCTTTCCATTTTGAGCAGCTATATCTCGATGTAAACATCCACATGATTTTGTATATCCTTTACGCAGGTATGTAGATGGAACTTCAACTACATTACCACAATCACATACGCATTCCCATATTATATTGTTATCCTTGCTACGCTTATCCGTCATGCGAATAGCCACCAATCGCCCAAACCTTTCATTTGTTATGTCTTTAAACTTTCTCATATTTCTACATCCATCCATCATTATATTTTTGTCATTTCTTTTTCATTTTTGTAGGAACAATACTATAATTTATTCAACTCATTGAATAAAAATGACTAAAATAAAAATATATGATAAAATTATATTATCATCAAATATTATTGAAAGGAAATATATTATGATAATAGCAGAGAGCAATCAAGATAAATATTCTACACAAGTGTCCAATGGAACTTCAAGTATTATTATAGATACCATGAGTGATAAAGGTGGAAGCGGAGATTACTTCAGACCTCACGATTTATTATGTGCTGGATATGCTTCGTGCCTCAACATCACAGTGCGTATGATATTAGAAAAAATGAACTTAAAGTACGACAAAGTAATCACAAAAGTTGATATTGACAGAGATAAAGAAGATAGTACAACATTCTTATATCATGTTGAAATCATTGGTGATATCGATACTTTTAAAAAAAATGCTGTAATTGCACTGGCATCAAATTGTCCTGTCAAAAAAACTCTATCCAAAAACATTGAATTTAAAGCATCTTCAGATTTATAAATAAAATCTAGTTAGACTACTCTTTTTTGTGGTTTTTAAGTTCGTCCATAAAACTTGCTGATATAATACCAGAAGGCAGCGCAATCATCGCAATTCCAAAAATTGATGAGAGCATGCTTACAGCTTTGCCAACATCTGAAACCGGATATATGTCACCATAGCCAATTGTAGTCAATGCAGTAGTAGCCCAATATACTGCATCAAAAAAAGTCTTGAAGGTGCCAGGCTCAACATTGAACATTATTAACGCAGACAATATAATGTATCCTATAGCGAATAAAAAAACTGCTGTCAATATCTCCGAACGCTTGCGAATAACGTTTACAATCAAAGCAAGATCTCCAGAATATTTTAACGCTTTAAAAAGCCTAAGAGTTTTAAATACTCTCAAAATTCTTAAAATCTTAAATGTAGAATTCATAACAGTAAATGATGGTAAAATCGATAACAAGTCGATTATTGCAAAAGGAGTAAAAGGATAGAAAAAGAATGATTTTATGCCTTTCTTTAATTTAAAATCAGAAGTGATAAGCCTCAAAATATAATCAACAATAAAAATATAGGCAGCAGTTAGGTCAAGCAAACGGAATATATTATTTGATCCTTTGTACATCAATGGAATGATGCTGATAATAATCGTTACAAAAATTATGAAATCATGAACTTTACTCAATATATCTTTATCTGGAGACGTTTCTACTATTTCAAATAATCTTTTTCTCAAAGTATGATCTCCTTCTAGATTAAGCTTTTCCTTAATTTTAATGTTAGCGTACTAAACTTGTCAATATAGAGATTAAAGATGAAATAAAAAAGGCTTAAGCCTTTTTATTTTTTCCATGATTTTGTTTTTTTAGGTTTATTCTTTTTCTTGGGTTTATTCTTTGATTTTGGTTTATTCGATGTAAAGGCTTTTGCAGAACTCTCAGAATCTGGAACTAAATCAAGTTTAGGATTTAATATAACATCGCTAGGTTTCAAATCATAAGAAAAACTTGAATCACTATCTTTTTCTTCATCAAAGTATCCCCAATATCTCATAGATTCTATTGTATCTACGACAAATCTACCACAAGGATCATCTCTAAGTTTCTGAAAAGATTTTTCTTCATCATTTTCCAAGATACCTTTTTTAAAAGAATCCTCTCGAATGAAAGATTCATCGATTAAACCCTCATCAAAATACTTCAGTATTTTATCAAAATATTCTTTATTATAAACTTCATAACATACATCTACTACAAACGTTAGGTATTTAAAATCATCCACATAATAATCCAAAAGAAAACCTAAATATTTAAATAAATCTGCTTTTTTATATATGCCTTCTACACATAAAGTAACCAAAGCTCTAATAGCTGCATCAATATGAAATTCATTTATATTTTTATCTTCGATTATTGATTTTATGTATGGAATATCATTTTCAGTAGATACAGAGGCTATAATAGCTCCATAGTCATTAGTTAATATATACCCTAAAATAAAATCAACTTTGTCAGCTTCTAGTTTTAGAATATCGGTAAAAGGCTTAAAAGCATCTTGAACTTTAAATTCAGCTAAAAGGTATATAGCATATGTTGGATCTATAGCATCCTCAGAATTTTCGAAGTCGTTATAGGGAATAGATAAATTCTTATCTACGTTATCTATTGCATATTGTACATAATTTAGTAAAATAGGAATAGCTTCTTCTTTGTTTTCTCTAATACACTCAATCTCTTCTTTTGCAAATTTTGGTCCTAATTTTCTTATATTTAAAAGTGCTGTGTTTAAATCCATTTTGTTCCTCCATTAGTTTTTATATAATTATACTACAATATTACTCTTTTTTGTTGTTTTTAAGTTCCTCCATAAAACTTGCAGATATGATACCAGATGGCAGTGCAATCATTGCAATTCCAAAAACAGACGAGACCATGCTCACAGCTTTTCCTATATCTGAAACAGGATATATATCGCCATACCCAATTGTAGTCAACGCAGTAGTAGACCAATATACAGCATCAAAAAAAGACTTAAAAGTGCTAGGCTCAACATTAAACATTATTAATGCAGATAATATTATGTATCCTATTGCAAATAAAAAAACTGCAGTCAATATTTCAGATCTTTTTCGAATGACTCTAACAATTAAAGCAAAATCTTCAGAATATTTAAGCGTTTTGAAAAGCCTAAGGGTCTTAAATACTCTCAAAATCCTTAAAAGTTTAAAGGTAGAGCTGATAAAAGTAATAGATGGTAAAATCGATAACAGGTCAATAATAGCAAATGGTGTAAATGGATAGATAAAAAAAGATTTTACTCCCTTACCTAATTTATAATCAGCAGTTAAAAATCTCAATATGTAATCGATGATAAAAACTTCCACGGCAAACAAGTCAAACGTGCGAAGAATATAATTGGAATCCTTATACATTAACAGGATAATGCTGATCATAATCGCTATAAAAACTATCAAATCGTGAAAATTGCTTAATATATCTTTATCTTGAGATGTTTCTATAATTTCAAATAACCTTTTTCTCAAAATATGATTCCCCTTTGGATTTATTTCCAATAATTAATATATTCATTTAAAATTGGTAAAGTGCTATACTGAAAATAAAAATTAACTAAAATATCTATTTGATAAACAATGCTGGAATACAGCGAGATATAGGTTTAACGAAAGGGACCTTTGATTTAGACAATGGTGAAAATGAAATTAAGATTAACTTAGGGATACCTATTTACCTATCGGTTATGTTTACTCTTTTAAAATTTTTTTATTAGGAAGCATTAAATAGCTCACATCTATTTGTCAGATATGAGCTATTTAACGTTTATTTTAGATTATTTACTATACATTAGAACGTTATCTAAATTAAAGATTCGTTCTTTAATATCTTCTCTTTTATACTCTTTAGATATATATAATTTTCTGACTCCACTAAAATTGTCAGTTGCAGTTACATATATAATTAACTTTGTATCATTTGTATCATTTGTTAAATTAAATAAGTCTTCTAAATAAAAAGCTTTTTCAACACTCTTACTAAATTCATCAGAATAATAATTTTTATCATACTGAATTTTATTATAAATATGTAAGAGGATGCTTTTACCTTTTTTCAGAACAGGATAAATACCATTAAAACTAACATCCACATAAAAAGAATCATAATTATTCTTTAAATTAGCTTCTAATCCTTTAACTTCAAGTTTTGCGTAAATCTTTATGTCAGAACACATTCTGTAACCACAGTTCATTATTTTCACTCTATATGCTACACGACCATCATTTCCTTTTTTACTAATATATTCGGATATTTGTAATTTCGGTGAAAAAAAATACTTAACAAAAAGCCAACTTAAAAAAGTCGCAATTATACCAACAATTGCTGGTATAATCTGTAGTTTTAACAGTTCAATCATTGTAATATGCACCATCCTTTTTACTAATGAAGATTTTAATAGTTTTAATTTTTAAAATCCAAGAACCTTTATTGCTATAAATGTTGCCTACCGCAGGTACT
>WQUF01000182.1 GCA_009785875.1 Oscillospiraceae bacterium
TATAGAAGAGGAGATAATACCAAAAGATCAAAAGTCTAACTTTAAAAAAGTTTTAGATGAAGCTATGGTGAGAAATCCTATAAATTGGATAAATAATTACCATGGAGATGAATTTGAACTTCAATTTAAGAGAAAATATAGCTATTCAGATAGATGCAGATATTATATGCCTGTTAAGGAAGTTAATGATGCTTTTGAAAAGATGATTGAGAACTTATCAAATGTAAAGATACCATTAACAATCATAAGCCAGTATATGCCTTGTGAATATAGGCTTATTCGATCTAAGAGGCTAAGTTCAGACCCTAAAGCATTGATTTTAAACAAAATAGGGGAGTGTTTAGACGATTATATTTTTGCTGTAGAAGGATAAAATATGGGACTGTTGCATAATGAATAAATATGTGCTAAGCGCACATATTTATTCATTATGAACATTATTAATTATTAGCTTTATAAGATTCTATAATCTTAACAAGATTATCTAAAAAAGCTTTTTCACCAAAAGTATTTATCTTTAAAAACACAGCTTGACTTCCACCAGAAGTAATTGCAGAAACGAATAGATTATCATCATGTCCTATTAATGTAATATTCATGCTAACACGATTGCTGCCGATCATGCTATATCTTTCATAAACGCGAACAGCACAGCGAATTCCATTATTCTCATAATCACTACCATCTTCAAAGCTAGCCGATATACTGCCACCTAAAACCCCTTGTTCAACGTATTTTAAAAAGTCATCAAAATTACCTGTTAATGTTTTTTCATATTTAGCCATAAAATCACTCCTAAAAATAAGTATAATTTATTATAAAGGAAGCTTGATAATTAATATATAAGAATTTTATAATTTTACTGTGACAAATCTATTTTTTCTTAATAATATAGAGTATAAACGATTTCTAAACTTGAGTTTTATTGAGCATACTATTCTCTTGTTCACATTATTCTTTTCAAAACTATGGTATAATTATCTTATAACATATAAATAAAGAAAGGAGTCTATAATTATTCTAAATGAGCAATAAAACCAATTTAACTTTAGAAAATCTAAATTTACCAATTAAATACAAATCCGTTATATCTTTTCTAACAGACAAGATTTGCGACAATGAGGATGTTCAAAAAATATATCTATTTGGAAGTTGTGCAACTGAAACTACAAAGAATAGCAGCGATGTTGATTTAGCTGTTGTTGTTGATGACAGAAAGACTGTTGATAGAGATTTTAGATTATCTATTATTGATAATATTGAAGATGCTTTTATGAGGGAGAGACTTTTCCTTCCAAATATACCTTATGATATTGTTTTTTTTAACAATCATGATTTCGAGAGAAATAAAACTGTAAGTATATCTGTTGTGAGAGACATTGTGAAAGTAGGTAAGTTATTATATGAGCGGTAATTATTATGATATTGCCAGAAATGATTTATTTTTTGCTAAAGTTGGTATAGAAGCAAATCTAGAAAAAGGAATAGATGGATATAATAATTGCGCAACTAGCTGTTCACAAGCAGCAGAGAAGTTCTTAAAGCATTTATTCGTTATTTTTGATTTAACGTTTGAAAGAGAATTAAGTGAAACGCACAATCTTAATGCTTTGGTAAGAGAATTATTAAAATCATTTCCAGAAATAGAAGTATTACAAAAGCAGTGTCGATTTTTAACTAATTATTATTTTGAAGATAGATATCCAGGTGATAATTTTAAGTGGGTAGATTATGATACAGTAAAATTGTGTTATCAATACGCCAATGATATAAAAGAAGTTGTTGATTCAATTATTAATAATCCTAATTATGGACAAAAATTAAATGAAGCATTGAGAAAGAAATTTACAAAATAATGTTAATTCATTGTAAATAAAAACAGGCATATGCGCTAAAGCATTGCCTGTTTTAAATACTTTTCATTGTTACCACTATTCATTATTCAATATTCACTGCTATGCCATTGCCATGATTTCGTCGAATTCTTCTCCAGTAAGCTTTTCCTTCTCAAGCAAAGCGTTAGCAACTGCGTGAAGCTTTTCAATATGAGTTGACAATAATTTCTCAGCCCTATAAAAAGCCTCATCTATTAATCTCTTAACTTCTTTATCAACAATTGCAGCAGTTTCTTCACTAAAATTCTTAGGTTTTCCATAATCTCTACCTAAAAACACTTCATCATCACTGGATTTATGAAACGAAACAGTTCCAATTTCATCGCTCATACCCCATTCAGTGACCATCTTTCTTGCAATAGATGTAGTCCTTTCGATATCATTGCTAGCACCAGTTGAGATGTCATCAAGCACTAATTTCTCTGCAACTCTTCCTCCTAAAAGTGTAACCATCTCTTCTTCAAGTTTTGTCTTTGTAATATACATCTTGTCATCTTCAGGAAGAGCCATTGTATATCCACCAGCCATACCTCTTGGAACAATAGTTATTTCGTGTATTGGATCTGCAGTGGGCAAATATTTGTGAAGCACCGCATGACCTGCCTCATGATATGCAGTTAAAGTTCTGTCCTTATCACTTATAACCCTGCTTCTCTTTTCAGGGCCTGCCATTACTCTAGTTATTGCTTCTTCAAGTTCAGCCATAGTTATAAATTTCCTATTATTCCTAACAGCTATTAATGCTGATTCGTTAAGCACATTTTCAAGGTCTGCTCCAGTAAAACCAGGAGTTCTCTTCGCTAAAACCTTTAAGCTCACATTATCTGCAAGAGGTTTATTTCTTGAATGGACTTTTAATATCTCTTCTCTACCTTTAACATCAGGGTACATTACGGTTATTTGTCTATCGAATCTACCAGGCCTTAAAAGAGCTGGATCTAATATATCAGGTCTATTTGTAGCAGCAATTATTATAACACCTTCATTTACACCAAAACCATCCATTTCAACGAGGAGCTGATTGAGTGTCTGTTCTCTTTCGTCATGACCTCCACCGAGACCTGCACCTCTATGCCTGCCAACTGCGTCGATTTCATCTATAAATATAACACAAGGAACATTTCTCTTAGCTTGATCAAATAAATCTCTAACCCTAGATGCTCCAACGCCTACATACATCTCAACAAAATCCGAACCTGAAATTGTGTAAAATGGAACGCCAGCTTCTCCTGCTACAGCTTTTGCAAGAAGGGTTTTTCCTGTTCCAGGAGGACCGACTAAAAGCACTCCTTTAGGAATTCTAGCACCCATTTCCACATATTTTATTGGAGATCTTAAAAACTGAACTATCTCTTGAAGCTCAAATTTCTCCTCATCAGCTCCTGCAACATCTTGAAATGTAACTTTTTTGTTATCAGGAGACACAAGTCTTGCTCTTGATCTTCCAAAATTCATGGCTCCCTTTGTTCCGCTTTGGCTTTGCTGGAGGAAAATAAATATTATAGCAACAGTTAAAACAAGCAAAATAAGCGAAGGTAAAAAGCTTAGAAGCTGCCAGAAATTGCTTTGATTTTGAAAAGTTATAGTTGTTGTCACTTTAGATGCAATATCTGGATTATTTATTACTTGATCAACATATGCTGGATCAACAATAGTTGTGTATTTTTTATCATTATTATCTGTCCAAGTTATCGAATTCTGCCCAATAATAATTTCTACTTCTTTAACATTATCGCTGATATAACTATTCCTAAAATCTGAGAAATTTTTACTGGCAGGTTGATTCATATTACTGCTAAAAACTACGATTATTATAATAACAGCCGCTCCAATTAATAAATAGGAAAGTATTGTTGGAAAATTTTTCATTTCGTTACCCCTTTACTAAACTATGCACATAAGAATTATCCTTGAGGGAATAATTCTTTCTTTAAAACTCCCACATAAGGAAGATTTCTATATTTTTCATCAAAATCAAGCCCATAGCCAATTATAAATTCATTTGGTATATCAAAACCTATATATTCAGCTTGAATATCAACAATCCTCCTAGAAGGTTTATTAAACAATGCTACTGTTTTAATAGATGCTGGTCCTCTTCCTTTTAAGAAATTTATTAAATATTTTAATGTATAACCAGTATCAACTATATCTTCTACAATTAAAACATGTTTATTCTCAATATTATCATCTAAATCCTTAAGTATTCTAACAACCCCTGAAGAAGTTGTAGAAGTATTCTCATAACTTGAAACATCCATAAAATCAATTGTACAGTGAATTGATATATGCCTAATCAAATCTGAAAGGAATACAAAACAACCTTTTAAGACTCCAATTAAAACTAAATCTTTTCCTAAATAATCTTTACTTATTAATTCCCCTAGTTCCTTTGTTTTATTAGCAATTTGCTCACTTGTAATTAAAACTTTTTCAATCTCGTTTTCAAAACTAATCACTTTTATAAGTACTCCTTTTTTTAAATTCAATTCGTAAAACTTTTTTTGTCTCTTCATTTAACTTAAATTTATTGCTGATTTGATGATTGACTACCCACCCAATGTCTTCTCCAAAACAAATAAGATTTATAGAATCTCTTTCATCTCTAGGGATTTTTTTATCGATAAAGTATTTATTCAGCTTTTTTTTACCATTTGACCCTAGAGGATTAAAAAAATCGTTTCCCTCATTTATATGTGTAGCAGCATTTCTTAAAATTATTTTTTTATTTTCAATTTTATTAAAATCAAAAAATTTTAAAAGTGGGTCTTTGTTTTTTATAAAATCTAAATCTTTTATTGTATCTTTATTTATTATATCAATATTAATACAATAATCAAAGTTTTCTATAATATTATTACCTAAGTTAAGCTCGCAAAATAACTTTTCTTTAGAAAAATTTTCATTGTATTTTATGATGATATCACCATAGGAATTAATAGCAATAATATTTTCAGGTAAATTTATCATCTTTCCTGTTTGAAGCTTTTGGAGGATCAAAACGTCTTTGATATGTTTTCTTTCAATATTTGAAAGAGAATCTTTTAATAAATTAACAGATTCCCTTATTATTCTATTTAAAATTGCATTTTGAAAGTTAAATACATCTTTTTTTATAATAACACTACATTCATTTATGATGCAATATTTATCTATATATTGTTTGACTATTTTATCGATAAATTCGCTATCCTCTTTAGCACTTTCTCCCAATCTTATAATTGAATCAAAAATTTTATTGTTAAAATTGATTTTTAAATAGGGCAAAAGCTCATTTCTTATTTTATTCCTAAAATAAATATTGTTGTCATTTGTAGAATCTTTTCTAAAATTGATTTTAAAAAACCTTAAATAATCTTCGATCTCATCTCTAGAGAAAATTAAAATAGGTCTAATTATATTATCTCTTTTATATACTATGCCAGAAACGCCGCTAGTTCCACCACCCCTTATTATATTCATTAGAATGGTTTCAGCATTATCATTTTTATTATGAGCAGTTGCAATCTTACTGTAGTTTAATTTGTTTAAAATTTCATTTAAAAAATCGTACCTTATAAATCTTCCAGCTTCTTCTATGGTCATCTTCTTTTGCCTCGAGATT
>WQUF01000183.1 GCA_009785875.1 Oscillospiraceae bacterium
AGTAGGATTCAGAATACATTTAACTGGATAGACAAGATATGTGATTTGATTCCTAATCCAAAGCTAAATATAGAAGTTGGAAAATTCGATGTGCAAATGATGATTAATCCTAATATTCAAGGTACAGATTATCAACAAGGTCAAGGTTTTGGTTATTATGATGTTCGACATTATGTATTTGCAAGAGACGAATACACATGCCAAATATGCAAGAAAAAAGAAGGTATTCTAGTTCAACATCATATTATACGAAGACGAGATGGAGGAAGTGATAGAGCTGATAACTTGGTTACTCTGCATGATAAATGTCATGAGATGTTTCATCAAGGAAAAGTAAGAGCTGATTTCAAGAAATTGAAGCAATACAAAGAACCACCATTTATGAATTCTATAAGAAAAAGAATATGCAAAAGATATCCAGAAGCTAAAGTATGTTACGGAAGTTTTACAAAACCAAAGCGTATAGAGTTAGGACTTGAGAAGACACATTATAATGACGCAATTGCAATATCAAATCCAAGTTGTATAAGGGAAAATTGGAATGAATACCTAAAGATAAAACAATTCAGGAAGAAGAAACGTAGCTTGCATGAGTCGATTCCAAGAAAAGGACACAAGGTTAAGAACATAGTTCAAAAGAGAAATAAGAAAAACACTAAATCAGTTGGGGAATGGAATCTTGGAGATAAAGTTCTGTTTGATAGCAAAATAGGATTTTTAACAGGATTCACAGGCAAAAAAGGAGCATATATCAAATCAATCAATGATGAATATTTGACTTTATCAGGTAAGAACTACAAGCAAGTTCCACTAAAATCATTAAGTCTAATCAATCATAATAACAATTGGTTAATAGAAAACCAAAAAGAAAGGTCGGTCAAATGACCGAATGTAATTCATCTCACCACCTGCGGAGGTGGGAGAATTCTTACATATAGAGGTTAAATATTCATCCAGATGGATACTTTGATGGGCAAAACTTAAATTTTGCAGTGAGCTATGAAATAATACTCGATTTTCTGGGAAATCTTCTCCTTTAAAATAATTAAATTTGTGTTATACTAAAGATAAATATATATCAAAAAAGGAGAGATAATAATGTATTTGTCTATGCAAGATATTATTAATAAATATAACGGGCAATGGGTCTTTTTGATCAATTGTAAAGTAGATGATAACGATGAAATCATCGGTGGAGAAGTAGTGCTTAATGATAAGCTAAGAGACAAAGTAATTAGTGAAATGGAATCATATCTTTTTGAAGAAAGTGACACTATTTTAACTTATGTGGGAAAAATTCCAGAAGGGATAAGTTTATTACTATGAGACAGAGCAGTTTAAAGATGGGAGTTTCCGGTGGTAATCTTCCTAGAAATTATAGATTAAGTAGGTGAGATACTAATGTACATGACCAGACAAGAAATTATTGAAAAATATGATGGATATTGGGTATTCATGATCAATTGTAAAGAAGGAGAATATGGTGAAACTATTGGTGGAGAAGTAGTCATTCATAGTAAGAACATGAATGAGGCTCTTGATGGCATAGAAATATATAGCAATGAAGAAAACACTCTTATAACATATGTAGGAAAACCACCATATCCTTTGCTATTAACTATGGTGCAAAAAAACAATACACTTGAGGTGTCACCGTGACACACCAATTTTTTATACTCTTGAACTACGAAAAAAATAACCCCAAGCTTAAGACAGTCAACCTAGGGTTCACATTTAATTCTAATTAGAATTATATCTTTCAAGAAATCTTTTAGTCCTTTCATTTTTAGGATTGACAAACACATCATCTGGAGTACCGCATTCCACCACTACCCCATCATCCATAAAGATTATCTTATCTGCAACATTCTGTGCAAACCACATCTCATGGGTGACGATGATCATAGTCGTCCTTTTTTCTGCTAAACCTCGAATTACCTTCAAAACCTCACCTGTTAGCTCTGGATCCAATGCTGAAGTTGGCTCATCAAAGCACAGAATATCCGGTTTAAGTGCTAAAGCTCTAGCTATAGCAACTCTCTGCTGTTGACCTCCAGACAGTTGATATGGATAGCTATCCTTTTTTGAAGCTAGACCAACCTGATCTAAGAGGCTCATCCCTTCCTTATTGATTTTCTCCAAAATGCTCTTCTTATTTTTACTAAAATCCTTATCTTCTTTTGCTAAGAGTTCACGAGCTAATATAACATTTTTAAACGCAGTATACTGAGGAAATAAGTTAAATGATTGAAATACGAGACCAAAATGAAGCCTTTTCTGCCTTATGCTCTTCTCATTGTATTTATTTTGATCCTCTGATGAAAATAAAGTCTCACCTCTTACTAAAATACTCCCTTCGTCCAACCTCTCTAAAAAATTTAAACAGCGCAATAGCGTGGTCTTACCGCTTCCAGAAGAGCCTATGATGGCAAGAGATTCCCCTTCTTCAAGTGAAAAATTGATGTTCTTTAAAACCTCATTCGGTCCGAATCGCTTTATTACATTTTGAACTTCCAATATAGCCATGATTCACCCTCACGCCTTAAAATAATCTAATTTTCTTTCAAAATAACCAAATAACAATGTTAAAATTCCTACAAACAACAAATAAAACGCTCCTGCATAAAATAACGGCCAGATCAAAGCCCTTGAGCTTACAAACTCTTCCGCAGATTTGATTATCTCTGTAACCATGATGACACGAGCAAGAGAAGTATCTTTAATAAGCGTTATGATCTCATTCGACATAGGAGCGAGGATTCTTTTAACAACCTGAAGCAAAATAACCCGGAAGAAAATTTGAAACTTAGTCATGCCCAGAACTTGTCCAGCTTCAAATTGACTGCGAGAAATATTTTCAATTCCACCACGGTATATTTCGCTAAAATAGCAGGAATAATTAATCGTAAAAGCAATTATGACCGCATTGAAACGAAATGATGCTATAGGCACATGAAAAGCAATACCAGGCACATAAAAAATGATAAATATTTGGAGCATAAGAGGTACTCCACGAATAATCCAAACAAAAGTTTTTGCAAGATAACGCAGAGGATAAAACTTCGACATTGATCCAAATGAAATCACAAGACCAAGCGGAAGTGCAAAAAGAAGCGTCAATGCAAAAATATTAAATGATGTTTTAAAACCATTAAGTAGATTTAATGTTACTTCCCAGAACTCCATAAGTCTCCTTTTCTCTGTATTTATTAAAATTTAGTTTCAGTGTCTAATTGGAGTGAATTCTCAAGATTATATTTTGTCGCTAAATCCTTCATTTTGCCTTCATTAAACAGTTCTACCATCGCTTGGTTGACTTTCGCTGTTAAACTGCTCCCCTTTTTAAAGCCAATTGCATACTCTTCTGAGTCTAAAGTGATATTTGCTATAGCCAGGTCAGAATAATTTCCAGTGCCTACTAATTGCTTTGCAAGCAAAATATCCACAATAGCACAATCAACAGCACCAGACTTGACTTCAAGAAATGTATTTATCTGTGCCGCAGCAGTAACTAATTTGCCACTTGTTCCAACAGCATCTTTTGCAAAAGCTTCCCCTGCAGATCCTTTTTCAACTGCTGCAGCTTTGCCAACCAAATCGTCAACTGATTTGTAGCTATCAGCCTTACTTGCAGGTATAACAACACATTGCTGGTTTAGCATATAACCATAGCTGAAATCTACATAATCGCTTCTTTTTTTACCATCATCAGAAGAATTAGCTGTAAATCCATTCCAAATGCAGTCGATAGTTCCAGCATCCAGCTCTAAATATTTGCTGTCCCAATTGATCTCTTGAAATTCCACCTTCATTCCAAGCTTCTCTCCAACAAGCTGAGCAAATTCAGTGTCAAAGCCAGTCCAATTTCCATTTGCATCCTTATAATTCATTGGCTCGTAAATAGTCACTCCGCAAACGATCTTTGCTTGAGTCTTTCCATTGCACGATGTTAAAGCAGCCAGTATACTTAAAGTCATGATCAATAGAAGTAATTTGCATGTAATTTTCTTCATAATAAAACCACTCTCCTAAAATTTTAGCCCAATTGAAAAATTAATTAAATAAATTATACATTACTTTATGATTATAAATCAATTAAATTAATGATTTATATGCTTTATAATATTATAATAAATAAAGAGGTGTATGAATTGAACAATAAAGAAATAATAAATATAAATTCTGTAATAAGCGATGTTACAGTATATCTTTCAGGCGCACAGATAACTAGAAAGGCTACAGTACAGCTAGAATCCGGTAATACTATGCTGAAATTCGATATGCTGCCTATGTCCCTTATACCTGATAGTATACAAGTAATAGCAGAAGAAGGAGTAACAATTCAATCGGTAGAGCATAAAATAAATTATCTGGTTAAGGCAAAAAACACAGATGAGATTGAAAAGCTTAAACATGAACTTGAAAATCAGAGCGATAAAAAAACCTATGAGCAGAGCTTGCTTAAATTATGTGATCAGGAAGAACAGTTCTTACTTTCAAACAGAAGCCTTGCTGGAAGCTATACTGGAATTAAAACTTTGGAATTAAAATCAGCAGCTGAGTTTTTTAGCACGAGCATGGAAAATATAAACAAAAAAAGAATTGAAATAAATAAAGCCATAACTAAGCTTGATGATGAAATCAGGAAAATCTCTAATGAGCTTGGTGTCTATAGTTCTCCTGAAAGCACGCCAGTGAGCGAAATAATTGTGAAGGTGTGCTCTGAAAATAGGAAGACAGCCTTAAGCCTTTCTTATTATGTGAATGATGCAGGTTGGACTCCTTTATATGATATACGTGCAAAGGATATAGACAGCGATATTCAGCTTGGATATAAGGCAAATGTATTTCAAAATACCAACGAGGATTGGCAGAATGTAATGCTCACCCTTTCCACAGCAAATCCATCTCATAGCGGTATTTGCCCTGAGC
This sequence comes from Oscillospiraceae bacterium, assembly GCA_009785875.1. Lineage (GTDB taxonomy): Bacteria > Bacillota > Clostridia > Clostridiales > Clostridiaceae > WQUF01. The sequence goes on from WQUF01000183.1 coordinate 4,933, forward strand.
TTAAACCGTGGTATATTAATTTCGAAATGCCAGTGATGCGCAACCAATACAGAGCTTCTAATAACATGGTCCTAGCAAAGATGTCAATGGATTCTATAAAAGCAAGTGAACCACAGGCATCTTATGATGAAAGCGTAGAAGCTGCACCTAATCCTGTGACCGAGATAAATGAATCTATGACCAGCATAGAATACAGCATTAGTGTACCTGCAAACATAGCATCAGGAAAAGATCCGCAGAATGTGGATATAATTATACATTCTCTTCCAGCAAAATACCATTACTTTAGTGTATGCAAACTCGATAAAGAAGTTTACCTTCTTGCAAAAATAAAGGATTGGGAGAATCTAAATCTTATTGCAGGTGAAGCAAGCATTTTCTTTAAGAACAGATATATTGGAAAAACATTTATAGATCCACGCCGTGCAGAGGAAGAAATCGAATTCTCATTAGGAACAGATAAATCCGTCATTGTAAAAAGGACTCGTGGTAAAGACTACACTGCTAAAGGAATTGTCCTTGGAAATACAAAAAACACACGGGAGTGGCTGATTACAGTTCGCAACTTAAAGAGCAATGCTATAGATATAAAGATCCTGGATCAAGTGCCAATAAGCATAAACAATCAAATACAAGTGGAAGTGCAGGAAATTTCAAATGCAGAATATAATAAGGAAACGGGTATACTTACATGGAACCTTAACTTGGCACCTGCTTCATCAAAATCCATGACAATAAAGTATACTGTTGCACATCCAAGGGACAAAATTGTGCTATTAGAATAATCATATCAATGAATATTGAATAATGAACATTGAACAATGAATAGTAATTTTTTATACGAGGTGAATAATCATGATAAAAGAAGCTATAATAACTCTTTCCAAAAGACAAGATTTAACTTATGAAACTGCTGAAGCTGCCATGCACGAAATCATGAATGGAGAAGCGTCTAATGTTCAAATGAGCGCATACCTTACTGCTTTAAGCTTAAAAGGAGAAACTATTGATGAGATAACAGCATCCGCTTCTTCTATGCGCAAGCATTGTATAAGGCTTTTGCACGACGAAGATGCCCTTGAGATCGTTGGTACTGGAGGCGACGGTGCAAATACTTTCAATATATCTACTACTGCAGCAATCATCGTAGCAGCAGCTGGCATCCCAGTAGCAAAGCACGGGAACAGAAAAGCATCCAGCAAGTGCGGAGCAGCCGATGTACTGGAAGCACTTGGTGTAAATATCAACATCTCACCTGAAAAAAGTGCTATGTTATTAAAAAAGATAAATATTTGCTTTTTATATGCCCAAAACTATCACATAGCAATGAAGTATGTTGCGCCAATACGCCATGAATTAGGCATCAGAACGGTATTCAATATTTTAGGACCGCTTACAAATCCGGCCGGTGCTAAGATGGAATTGATGGGCGTTTATGACTCAGAACTTGTAGAGCCATTAGCGCAAGTATTAAGCAATTTAGGTGTAAAAAATGCTATGGTAGTCCACGGCGAGGATGGATTAGATGAAATATCATTAAGTGCATCCACCATTGTATGTGAAGTGAAAAATGGTCAAATTCGCTCATACAAGATCACGCCTGAACAGTTCGGTTTTAAGAAGTGCTTAAAATCAGATTTACAGGGTGGATCACCTCCTGAGAATGCAGAGATACTAAGAACAATTTTAAAAGGCGAAAAGGGACCTAAATATGATGCTGCTGTTCTAAACGCTGCAGCTGCACTGTATATTTCAGGAAAATACGATTCAATGGAAGAATCAGTTGAAGTCGCAAGCTCTGTAATAGATAGCGGAAAAGCAATTGAGAAATTAAATGAATTCATATGCTATTCTAATCAATAATAAGAGGTGAATCCATTGAACATCTTACAAGAAATAGTGAAAAGCACAGAAGAGCGCATTGAAGAAAAAAAGAAAGCAATCCCTTGCGCTAAAATTATAGAGCTGGCACAGGAAAAATCTTTAAGCGGTTTTCCTTTTGAAAAGATGTTAAATGCAGATGATATATCATTTATCTGTGAAATCAAAAAAGCATCCCCTTCAAAAGGTATCATTGCTCAAGATTTCCCATATACTGATATTGCAAAGCAGTATGAAGAAGCGGGAGCTGCAGCAATCTCTGTGTTGACCGAACCTGAATACTTTAAAGGCAGCGATGAATACCTAAAAGAGATTGCCAGCATCGTATCTATCCCAATCTTGCGAAAGGATTTTATCGTTGACAGCTATATGATTTATGAATCTAAAGTCCTTGGTGCAAGTGCTATTTTGCTTATCTGCTCAATACTTAGCCAAAATATCATCTCTGAATATATTGCTATTGCTCATAGTCTTGGGCTTAGCGTACTTGTGGAGACCCATAATGAAGATGAAATTCATATGGCTTTATCATCGGGAGCAAGGATAATAGGCGTTAACAACAGGAACCTTGAAACCTTTGAAGTGGATATCGATTTAAGCTCATCTTTAAGAAAATTAGTGCCTGAAGGAATCCTCTTTGTTTCTGAAAGCGGTATTAAATCTAATGAAGATATCGTGAAATTGAGAAAGGCTGGTGTAAATGCAGTTTTAATCGGAGAAACTATCATGAGAAGCAGCGATAAAAAATTAGAGATCTCACGGCTGCGAGGTGATAAATAGTGGTGAAGATTAAAATCTGCGGTCTTTCCCGTAACTGTGACATCGACGCTGTAAATATCGAAAGGCCAGAATATATAGGATTTGTATTTGCAAGGAGCAGAAGAAGGGTCACTCCAAAGCAGGCTCTTGATTTGCGCAAAAAACTTCACCATGGTATAATTCCTGTTGGAGTATTCGTGGATGATACATTAGAAAACATACTCTCTTTAGTAAAAAATGGCATTATCGAGGTAATTCAGCTCCACGGCTTAGAAGATGAAGAGTATATAAGCAGATTAAAGATGTCAACAGATGTCCCTATTATAAAAGCCGTAGCAGTTCAAAGTGAAAGCGATTTGCAAAAATGGCTAGGTACTTCTTCTGATTATCTGCTGCTCGATAGCATAGGTGGCGGTACAGGTAACAGATTTGACTGGAATTTCATCGGTAAAATAGATAAACCGTTCTTTTTAGCAGGCGGTTTGAATCCGGAAAATGTGGCACAAGCAATTAAAGATACTACACCCTTTGCTGTAGATGTCTCAAGTGGTGTGGAAACAGATGGACTAAAAGATCCTTTAAAAATAAAAGAATTCATAAGGAGTGTTAGAAATGCGTGAGAAAAAAGGAAGATTTGGGGAATATGGCGGTCAATATATCCCTGAAACATTGATGAGTGCCGTGCAGGAGCTTGAAAATGCATATCTTCATTATAAAGACGATCCTAAATTTCAAGAAGAACTCAATAATTTATTGACTAATTATGCTGGCAGACCTTCACTATTATATTTTGCAAAGAAGATGACTGAGGATCTTGGAGGGGCAAAAATTTATTTAAAGCGTGAGGATTTAAATCATACTGGCTCTCATAAGATCAATAACGTTTTAGGTCAGGTACTTCTTGCTAAGAAAATGGGTAAAACCAGGGTCATCGCTGAAACCGGCGCAGGTCAACATGGAGTCGCAACTGCTACTGTCGCAGCTTTAATGGATATGGAATGTGAGATTTTCATGGGCAAAGAAGATACTGAAAGGCAGGCATTGAATGTATTTAGAATGAAGCTTTTAGGTGCAAAGGTTCATAGTGTTACAAGTGGAACTATGACACTTAAAGATGCTGTAAGCGAAACTATGCGTGAATGGGTCTCACGCATCAGTGATACTCATTATGTGCTGGGCTCAGTTATGGGACCACATCCTTTTCCAATGATAGTTCGTGATTTTCAAAAGATCATAGGAGAGGAAATCAAAGAGCAGATATTGCTTGCAGAAAATAAGCTCCCTGATGTTGTTATTGCATGTGTTGGTGGTGGAAGCAATGCTATAGGTTCATTTTACGAATTTATCGATGATGCAGGGGTAAAACTCGTCGGTTGTGAAGCAGCGGGGCTTGGAGTGGATAATCCTAAAAATGCAGCTACTATGGCAAATGGCTCAATTGGAATCTTACATGGTATGAAATCTTATTTTTGTCAAGATGAGTATGGACAGATTGCGCCAGTTTATTCCATTTCAGCAGGACTCGATTATCCTGGAATCGGTCCAGAACACGCATACCTTTCTGACATGGGTAGAGCTGTATATGTGCCAATAACGGATATGGAAGCAGTAGAAGCCTTTGAATATCTATCCCTTACAGAGGGCATCATCCCAGCTCTTGAAAGTGCACATGCTCTTGCCTATGCAAAAAAAATAGCACCATCCATGGGGAAAGATCAGATCGTCGTCGTAACCTTATCAGGGAGAGGAGATAAGGATGTCGCTGCTATCGCAAGGTATAAAGGAGAGAATATACATGAATAGGATTTCTAAAGCATTTGAGGGTAAAAAGGCATTTATTGCATTTATAACGGGAGGCGACCCGGATATTGAGACCACAGAAAAATTGGTCATTGCTATGGTGGAATCAGGGGTAGACATCATTGAAATAGGGATTCCATTTTCTGATCCAATGGCTGAAGGTATTGTAATTCAAGGAGCTGATGAGAGGGCTCTTGCAAATGGCTGCACTGTGGATAAACTATTCCAGATGGTAAAAAAGCTCCGGGAAAGAGTCAATATTCCACTGCTGTTTATGACATATGTTAATCCTATCTTCGTTTACGGAAAACAACGATTCATGGAGAAATGCGCAAGCTCTGGAATTGACGGGATCATTGTACCAGATTTACCTTTCGAGGAAAAAGAAGAACTTGCAGATGAATGTATTAAACACGGAATTTGTCAAATATCAATGATTGCGCCAACCTCTCAGGAGAGAATTGAAATGATAGCAAAAGATGCAGATGGATTTCTTTATTGTGTATCGTCCCTTGGAGTCACTGGCGTGCGCAGTCAAATCGATGCAGGAGTCGCTGAAATGATAACGAAAGTAAAAAAGGTGTCTAAAATTCCATGCGCAGTTGGATTTGGAATATCTACTCCTATGCAGGCACGTGATATGGCAGCTATTTCAGATGGAATTATCATCGGAAGTGCAATTGTCAAGTTAGTTGAAAAATTTGGAAATAAGAGCATTGAGCCTGTGAAACAATTTGTTAATATAATTAAAAATGCAATCAATTGATTTTTTTAATTTAAAAAATATCTTGTAAGATTGCGTAAATATGATATAATAATTATTGTGGTTTTAAAGGTCCACTAGCTCAGTTTGGTAGAGCACGTGACTCTTAATCATGTGGCCTAGGGTTCGAGTCCCTAGTGGACCATTAAAGAAGTTAAGCTTAAGTTTAACTTCTTTTTATATAAAGGAGGTTAATATGAAAAAATATATTTCGATAATTATCATCATATCTTCCATTTTATTTTTAGGTAGTTGTAATAGTACAAGTTCCAACAATACAACCACAATGAATACTACTTCAAAAAATGGAGCAGTACAATATAAAAAAATCACTCCACAAGAAGCTTATAATATCATGCAAAGTGGTAACAAATATATCTTATTAGATGTTAGAACTCAAGCAGAATATGACCAAGAAAGAATAGAGGGAGCCATTTTGATACCAGATACTGAAATCAAGCAAAGAGCTGAAAAAGAATTGCCTGATAAAAATGCTTTAATCCTAGTCTATTGCCGTAGCGGTGTAAGAGCTGCAAATGCATCTCAAGCACTTGTTGATCTGGGTTATACCAATGTGCAAGATTTTGGTGGAATTCTCAACTGGCCTTATGCTACAGTAAAGAGCTAAAATTTCCCCTCATGCTTTAAATTAGGATTTTTTAATTTGCAATATTGTGTAATCAGTATAATTTATATATAAATTCTGTTATAATATAAGGAGTAAGATTTATCTATTTTTGAAAGGTGTGTTTATTAATGTCAACATTTAAAGATAAAATAACTAACCTGGATAAGCTCTCATCAATTAAATCCATGTTCTTTGATACGCCTCTTTTAGAAATTAAATGTAAATACGAAGGAAAAGAATACACTGTATATTCTAAATACGAAGCATTTAATTTCTCCGGTTCTATAAAGGACAGAATGGCATATTATATTTATAAAGGTTCTTATGAAAATGGCTTGTTGAAACCATCTGATAAAATTGTGGAAGTGACAAGTGGAAACACTGGTATAGCCTTAACTGCCCTAGGTAGATTTCTTGGGCATAGAGTAACGATTATAATGCCAAATTGGCTAAGCGAAGAGAGATATAAGACAATCAAATTAATGGGCGGAGAATTGATATTAACTACAAGGGAAGAAGGATTCGCTGGCGCACTCAATATGGCTAAAAAAATGGGCGAGGAACCAAACGTCTACTATCCGGACCAGTTTTCAAATGAATTCAACGTAGAAGCTCATGAAAAAACTACAGCTCCTGAATTAGTTGCTCAATTGAAAAAGGTAAGAAAAGAGCCAAATCACTTTGTTGCTGGTGTAGGTACTGGTGGGACTATTATGGGATTTCATAATTATTTTGTTAAAAACGGTATGGATTGTGGATGCTACCCTGTTGAACCTGAATGCTCTCCACTTTTGACATCTAAAGGCAAATGCTATGCTCCCCATAAAATCCAAGGTATTGGAGATGATTTCATACCTGCGCTTGTAGATCTTGATAAACTTGATGATATCATTTTAATAGATGATGATGCAAGCGTATGCATGGCTAAAAAGCTTGCAAATGTTGGTATATCTGTAGGTATATCGTCAGGTGCAAATTTCCTGGCAGCATTAAAAATTGCAATGCAATATCCCAATGATGTAGTGTGCACTGTATTTGCAGATTCTTGTTTAAAATATCTATCCGGAGAAATCTGCTCAGAGACTCTTATTGAAAAACCTGATTATATGTCCAGCAAGGTAGAAATAACCGATTACTCTTCAATAAAATAATAAAAAATGATCTTAAGAATTTTTCCTAAGATCATTTGTTTGTTAAAACAGAGTTCCTCCAAAGCTAGATAAAATAGAGAGGTAATTTGGAGAATTTCCGTGCATCTGCTTAATTTGTTTTACTCTTTTTATGACAAAATCTCTATACATTTGATCACCATATATCATGATTAGTATCAACATTGTGAGAGGAATTAAACCTAAAACTAAAGAAAAAATCCACCCAACTAAGAATAATCCACCAAAAATATCTTTGATTATAGAAGCTGCAATCAAAATAACAAGTCCTATGGCGAATTCCTGGAACATCTTTCTATATAAAAACCACCATATATTGAATATTTTCCCTAAATTAAAATTTCTAGCACCATTGCTTACAAAGTCTATTACATTATAATTTTTAGAAGTCTTGATTTTATTGAAAGAATTCATATAATAAGCTTTATTCTTCGGTCCAACAAATGCTTTAATCTCATCTTCAGTCAATCCATTCTCACTTAAAAGCTCCTGAAAAGTAACGGGTACATTATAACCTGCATAACTATTATTCTGATTATAATTATTTTGGTTAAACTTTGGTCTATTATTATCATTAAAATTATTATTTGAATTAGAATTTGAATTATTATTTAAAATCATTCCACAATTATCGCATAAAATACTATCATTTGGCACCGGTTTCCCACATCTTGGACAATTCATTTTTACCCCTCCACACTCAATTTAATATACTATATTATAATACATTCATCCGTATAAAATCAAGTACATTGTAATATATTATACTAATTATTTTATATTCTATTTATTATACTATAATTGAAAGGCACAAAAGGATTATATAAAAAATATTTTTTTACTGTAACATTTTTGAGTTCTATTTCTATAATAATTGTAATAATAATAGTAAAAGGCTGTACATAAAAATATTTTTTAAGGAGAGTTAAAATGCCTTTTGATGAGGAAATAACACTAGAGGAATATGATTTAGAACTTTTAAATGAGTTAAAACAAGATGGGATAATAAATCGAGATGAAATCAGAAAAAATTTGATTTCTTATGATAAGCTGCAATTTTCGAAAACAGTAGACCAAATCGATCTATATGATTTAGTAGAAATGGATACAAGCGTTAATTTCTTTTCTTTCCCTGACAATGAAGAATTCTTAGACCTCGTCTCTTCGGTGGAAATGCTTGGGATAGTAACTCCGCTCGTTGTGATGAAACGAGAATCAGATGAAAAATACACTGTTGTATGTGGAAGAAATAGGCTACTCGCTTTAAGGAGCCTCTATGCCAATAGCAAAGATGATAGATTCCGAAGCGTACCCTGCA
>WQUF01000184.1 GCA_009785875.1 Oscillospiraceae bacterium
ATAAATATCGCTTACTGGACCAACACTGGAATATGTGCCCTTATCTTCTAAAACAAAGCTTCCTGATTTATCTAATATAGATCCGGTAAAAATCAAATAGCCTAAATATGTAACCACTGCATTAGGGTCATCACTTCCATAGTGCATTATATATTCAACAGTCAATGAGCCTTTTAATTCTCCATTGACATCATAAATAGCTGATACTCTAGATATAGGTTTTTGTCCTGACTCGTCCCACTTTGATATTGAAAAAGTACTTGTTGCTTTCATTATTATTTGCCTCCAATATTTTTTATTTACATTATAACCTAAATAATCATCAATTGGTATTTATTTCAAATTAAATTTAGCTGTGTAGGTTGCATTAGATAAAACGCAGAACCTTATGCTTACATCTGTTGAGACTAAATTGCCATTTAAGTACCATCCCATAAACTTGTAACCTTTATAAGGAACAGCAATTAACTTGACAAATTCACCTCTATACTTTAACCCAGCTCCAATGGATATCCCTTTACCCTGAATTTTTACGCCGATCCTATATTTAACTGCTTTTTCATCCCTTAAATCTTCAGATGAAACATTGCCACTAAGCTCATATTTAGCATATGGGTTACAGCTTAAATTTTCAATAGTACCAGTCAATACATCGCCGCTTTTAATTTTAACATCAAAATAGTTTACAATTCGCACTACATCCTGCTTATCTCTATGGAATTCATCAATAGAATATGCTACTGATCCATCTTTTGTAGATTGTAACTTTATCCAATATCCTTCTTCAGATGGAAGATAAAAAATCTTTTCATCGCTATCATCGATGGATGAAATTATTGAACTACCTTCAATCTTTTCTGGGACATTATTAATAATGCTTGTGACTAATGCATTATTGCTGTCGTATACTTGTACGCTATCTATATAATTCAGTCTAACTATTCGATATATACCAGTGCTGAAAGTTGTCGAGCTATTGTCCATAGATCTCATCCAGGCTAAATATAGTTCAGGATAGTGCGCTGTCGGAATTATATTTAAATTATTCGATAAAGTAAGGATGTCATTCGGTGAAAGTGTATCTAAACTAGAATTGGCAGCAAAGGAATTGATGGCCTTAGATGAAAAATCATGAAATAAAAAAAGGGTATACAAAACTCTTGATAGAGATTCATCATCTGTTGATCTATTAGAATTGATTTTTCCGATTTCATTTACTAAAAACGTCTGATAGATATATGTATAATTTTCTGGACTCATTATACATAAAGTAGAAACACAATTCACAAATTCATCGAGAAAAACACTCAGAGGCAACGAACTTGATTTATTATTAAAATTATATTCAGAGAAATCATCTAATGTGTATCTGCTCTTATCAAAACCGCTTAACTTATAATATTCAGTGAGCATGTCCTCTTCTTCCTTTTTATACATTGGTGAAGAAACAGCATCAGGCAAGTATAAAGTTTTACCATACCTGCGATAACCCCAAACGCCTGGAGCAAGTTTTGGCATGAGATCGTTAGGATTTACGATGCTAAAGATATTAGTAAATACGCTATCAGATGTATCTGAAGCTTTTGAAGCAGCTGGTGTTGCAAAACAATATGCATAAATATCTTCTTTATTTACAGTAAAACCATAATCATTGATTCCTTTATCCAGATCTGAAGCAACAAGATTAGCCACAGCAGCACCACGGCTGTACCCAGTTATCCAAACTTTCAATCTGTTTTTTGCGATAATGTGATCTTTATTAGATACATATTCATTCAAAAAAGATTTTACTTCATTTCTGGCTATATCAAAGCCTTCATGGATAGTGCCTGTTCCCAATAAGAGATTTCCTCCCCATTCTCTTTCATAACCTCCGCCTCTTATTGCAATGACCAGTAGATCGCATATAGAACCGTCAGATGATATAATTGTTTTATTGCCAGCTATAACACCTATAGAATTTGTAGTAGGCTCTGAAGTAAAATCATCATTGGCTTCAATTTTTTTATCATCAATCCCTATATTCTCCATAAATTCAATGACGTTATTTGCTCTTTGGCTATAAGGAGCACTTACTATTCCAATTGCGGACATAGCTAAACATAATGAAGTGGTTGCTAAGTCATGACGATATTCATAAGATGATTCATCAAAAAAACTATCAGTATAGCTAAAATCCGAAGAGTAATTATCTTCTTCTCCTGATGAACCGCCATAATAGTGAAAAACCTTATTAGAATAGCTTACTTTAAACGAAGATGCATTGATTTCTATGGACAATAAAATACTGATTATCATTGAGCAGGTTAAAATCTTCTTCCATATTTTCATACATATCACCTATAATTTATAAAAGTATAATTATTTGCATAATTATACTATATTTGTATAAAAATTTGTGCCTTCTTGAATTAACAGTATCTTTTTCTGTATTGAAAATCATTTCATCCACATTTAAAGTTTAAAATAAATCGATCATAAATTTGCTTACGACAACATCTAAATGTATTGGTGCTTCATTTCCACTGCCGTTTCCAATTCCGAAGTGGCAAGTTCCGGCTATACTTTCATCTATTCCGATGATTCCACTTGGAGTCATGCACGAGAGGCCGATACCTAACTCTACAATCCTTCGGCAGCTATTTGGCAGTTTCCACAGTTCTGTTTTAAGTCGATGTGCCATTTTCTCACCAGTAATATCTACAATCTCTCCACTTTCAACATGAAGTGTAATTGGTTCATTGACTAAACCAAATGGATCTACCAAATCGCTTAGTACGCGCAATTCCCCAACTGTCACATCTACTACAACTACACCCATCGACATCTACTGCATAAGCGAGCATGTTCAGTGGGTCATCATCCCAGTAAACAGGAACTGTTTTTAATCCAGCAAGTGTAGCCAGTGCTGCTCGAGTGTGTCCATCGGTCATCAAGTAATGACCATTATAAAGTTTTACGGGAATGGGGTGAAAGATTAAATTATCTATTGGGTCAAACCATTCCCTTACGAGTTTCAATTTGTATTCGCTAATATAAAGCTGGCTTGGCTTTATTTCGATTAGTGGTAATTCGAAAATCTTATAAGTTGGAACCTTTACAATTCGTCTATCAATAGTAAACTCTTCATTGCTCATAAGCTGACTCCGTTCTTTTAAATCTAAATTAAGAAAAAGCTTTCACTTTATAAATGTAAGTGAAAGCTTTGTTGTTCTAATTTTACGATATTCACATAAAAATAAATATCTAATCACTTTCAATAATTTTCTTTAACTTTTTGTCAAATGTAATAATTGTATCTCCGTTTAATTTTGCTCTTGCTATAAGGACACAATCTACATAATCTAAACTCAAATCTCCGTAATACCTTAACGCTTTTTTATATATCTGTTTGTTCTCTATAGAAATATCATCGAGAAAATCAATAAGCGAATTGGCAATGTCATCACGATTCATACGATAATACCCAGCAAGAGTATAAACTAACTCTGGTATTGTCTCTGGAAGAATGTATGCTCCTTTTAATATTACATCTTTAGCAATTTCATGTTGATGCAGAACATCCTTAAGCAAATACCTTAGTACCACGTTTGTATCAATCAATGTCATTTCTTTCCTCCAAGAACTTTTTGTGTTTTTCTAAAGCTGCTTTTGCCCATGCTCCTTCTTCACATCCTATAAGTTCTCGTTTTGCAATATGAGATAGGATGCCAGCAGCTTTTAAACTCTTATTTGCTTTGGCAATTACTAGCTTGCTGTCTATAACTTCGATTTCTAGCAGTTCGTCTTCGCCAAAGCCTACCGCCTCAAGTATGCTTTTGGGTAAACGAATTCCCTGTGAATTGCCCCACTTACTTAATTGTGTCTGCATAGTACACCTCCACTAATGTGTATACATTAAGTATATACTTAGAGTGATCTATTGTCAACTCTTTTCTGATACAAATATAAAAGACTTTTCTCTTTGTTATTTGCATATTGAATCTAATATTTTTATAACCAGTTGAGCCCAAATATAATCAAGCCCAATATGGTAAATATTTTCTAGCTTTATCTGAAGTAGATTCTTCTGATATTTTAATCAATCCAGTCGCACAAGTTTCATTAAGAAGTCTTGATATTATTGAGCTATTTTTTACATTAATGTTAAATCTTTCTCTCAAAGAAGAATTTGTCATATAATCTCTATTTACTCTTTTTAAACAAGCATGTAAATAACAAGCACGAATGCGATCTTCTTTGCTCATCTTGTTATATTCTTTATGTGAGTATAAAATTACTTTTGTGTGATTATCATAAATTTCAATTTCAGGAGCAGGCAATTGATAATATTCTGTTTGAGAGACCACTTTATCATATCCACTACCACGTTCCTCACAAACTCCAATTCGTCTCATGAAACTTGCTAATTTTTCGTTTCTTGAAATTGGAGGATGATCAACAAAACGTTCCTTATCAATCAATGGTGCTCCAGGGTTAGTAATTTCCATTCTGCTGTCAAAAATTTCTATCATCGGACCTGTTCCTTTAATGAAAAAATTTTGATGTACAATTGCATTTGCAAATAATTCTCTAACTGCGAGTTCCGGATACATAGGTACATTTTTACGCAGAGCAGCACCAATAATCTCATTATTAGGCAGTGAATTATTGATAAAATCGATTAAAGCTTCAAAACCGTTGGCATATCCTTTTGAGCCGACTTGTTCTTTACTAGCAGATGATGTCCTACTATCTCCATTATATTTTATTATGCGAACCGCTTTGCGTTCTAATGATGGAAAATCAGTTAATCGCTTAGCAAATAAAATCGCTCCTAAGTTCGTTATATTGTAATTTCCAGTCTCACTTTTTACGATCATCATCTCAGCTTCAAGCCTATCCAGAATTGCAGATTTGTTGCTTGGTAAATCATCCAAAAGCATTTCAAAATATGTTGAATAATCTAGCAACCTTAAAACTAAATCTCCTGAGATATTTTCTGCTGCTATCATTACCTCAAATGGCTTTCTAGAAAAAATTGACCATAATTCTCTTTCAGTATCAGGATAATCTATAAGTTTCTTTTTATATGAATCAATCCTAATATAATCAATTGATCTGAATTTCACAGGAGTCGAATGAGCTGCTGCAATTTCTAACAGTACAACCGCTTTGTCATCAATCGTTGTCTTATGAAAGTAGAATTGAATTTGCGGATCTAATTGAGTACTTATCCACAAATCTAAACCTTGATTTCCCTGTTTTATTTTTTGTGGATCAAAACTTGTTCCTACAATTTCATGCGTAATATCATTAATTCCCCATATCATAAATGCATAATTTTGATTAAATAAAGCTGCTGTATTAGAAAGTGCACTAATATATTCACCTATTTCCTGAGGATTATAGTTATTCTCTTTAAATTCAATCCATGGTAATTCATAAGTATGGCTTCGAGCTTCATCAACAATAGAATTAATAATGTTACTTTTAAAGGGCATTTTAA
>WQUF01000185.1 GCA_009785875.1 Oscillospiraceae bacterium
ACTTCTACAAAAAGATTTTGACCTTCATAAAAAGATTGTCAAAAATAAATATGGTGAAAGACGTATGAATGAAGCTAGAGAAGCTTTAGTTAGAATTGATGAAGTTATAGAGGGAAAGAGAGAATTATAGATTAGCAATTTATTAGACATCAAGGTATATTTTTTAGATAAGAAATAATTTTGCGTTACAAAAAAATAGTAATGGGAGGATTGTAAGTGCAACTATTATCAAATTTAAGAGAAATAACACAAATCCTTTTTTGTATATTATTTTTGATATTGATGAGTGAATCGCTCAAAAGCAAAATGGATAAAGCTTTAGTGATTCGAAAAATTAAAAAGTTAAGAAATTATAATTTGAGTTGGGAAGAAAAAAATCTGTTAAACAGTTTAGAAAAAGCATTGAATCCAGATTACTTAAAGGTAAATAATGTTGAACTAAATGCACTGATAAAGGATAAAAAAATTCAAAAAGTTACTAATAATAGAATGTGTTAAGAGAACATAAACATATTTATAAATTATATATTTATGAGCGAAGCTCATTGATTCAGGGCTTAAAAATCATCGTAAATAAAAGATGAAAATATAGCCCTGAAAGTGATTAGCAAGCAATGGGAAAACATATCCACTTCGTTCCTATTTTTTTCCCGCTTGTTAGTCATATTTCATCTCGCAAGCTCGTGAAATATTGGGGCTACCGCCCCCTAAGACCCCCGTTAATTTCGATGTATGATACCATCAGAAGAATTATATATTAACTGACGGCGCAGTTAATATAGGTTATGCAATTTGAAGCCATAAACACTTGAATATTTTAATCGATTATCAAATTAATACAGAGAATAACAAAAGCTTTTTGAACTCACCGTGAGTTCATTTAGTAAGTAGAATTAATTTAGCAATTACTGTTTTTCATATTGATAATGAGAGGTATATGCATGAGAATAGTAATTCTTTTATTTTATTTTTTTATAAATGGTTTTGAAATAATTAAACATAAAGTTAAAGACAATTTATTAGATGCAAAGGAGTACATTAAGTGGCAGAGAAAGACAGAAAAAGAAGAAAGCAATTTCTTCTACATCTACTATATGAAGAATATGAAGTGCTTTGTGAAAAGGCAAGTGACGCTAAAATGACAAAATCAGAATTCGTGAGAAATGTAATTTTATATGGGGCTGCCAGAGGTAAAAGAAATTTCAGTACAGAGGACGCAGTTAAAATTTGTTATGAGCTTAACAGAATTGGAAACAATATTAATCAAATTGCTTATCAAGCTAATAGAGATTCCTTTGTAAGCAGGAATGATATTGATACATTAAAAGACCAATATGAAAAAATTCTTGATTTGTTTAGCAGTTTTGCTATGACATAAGGAGACATATGGCTATAACAAAAATATTCAAAATTACTACAACTGTGTATCGTTCAATTAAATATGCTGAGAATGATAAATACGAAGTAAAAGAGATTAATGATAATCGAGAAGATGATATAAGTAGAAGTATTTCATATGCTGAAAGAGATAAAATAATTTCAAACGATAAATTCAGTTTAAATGTTTATAAAACATTTAATTCTTATAACATATGCACTAGTGGAAATGCTAATAAAATTTTTGAGAAGTGTAAGGAAGATGGATTAAGGCGAAACAAAAGCAAACAGAAATTAACTAAAGATGGTGAAATGATTATTGCATATCATTTATTTCAGAGTTTTGAAACAAATGAAAAAATGCCAGCGCACGTCGCAAATGAAATAGGCTCAAAACTTGTTAAAGAAGTCTTTCCTAATTATCCATGTGTCATATCGACGCACACGAACACCGATAACATACATAATCATATAATTATTTGCGCTTGGGATGTAAATGGGCGCAAATGGAATGACGACTTAAATAGCAAAAGATTAATCAGGAGAGCATCGGACAAATTGTGCGAGGAGTATGGTCTGAATGTTCTTTATGAAACACAAGATATGAAGGTATGCAAATACAAAGATAAAAACGGAATCACAAGATTTTTTGAGCCAACTGACCGCAAAATAAATTTAGCAAAAGAGAGACAGCTAGATGAAATAATAGGAGACGTTAACGACTATAGAAATACTAAGTCTTATGCAGATTATGTTGAAACAAAATTAAAAAGAGAAGATATAATAAAGAATGATATTGATAAGATTTTGCCAATTGTAATAAGCTATGATGATTTACTTGATAGGTTAAAAGATATAGGATATAAAATAAATGATAAGAAGAAAAATGGCGAGTGGTTGAAACATATAACATTTACGGCACCTTCCCATGAAAAAGGAGTAAGAGATAATAAAATAGGTGATGGGATTTTTTACTTACGAGAAAATTTAACTTCATATATCGATAAGCTATACCAAGACCGAAATATAAACAAACAAGAATTTGATGATGAATCTCTTAGAAAGAAATCTATTGAAATTGAAAAAGAAAAAATTGATAAAGAAGACAATCTAAGGCTTGAGGATATTAAAAATTTAGAAAAAGATTATATAGAAGAATATAGATATGAGAATTTAGATGTTTCCAAAATAGATGAAGAAAAGAGAGTCGCTAAAGATACGGATGGCAGTTTTTATTATGAGCCAAGAAGCAGTATTGAAAAAATTATTTTGCTTGATATAAAGAAAACAGATATCGAGGTTCGTGGATTAATAGACACTAGCGGTTTAAAGAGAATTATTGAAGAACAAAACAGAGCAAAAAAAGAGAGGAAAAAAGGTTCTTTATCTAAAAGAGAGGAAGAATTAATAAGACAAATTAGAGAGTCTTTTGAGAGTTTGCGTACGGCTGAGAACTATAAAATTAGAGATTATGAACATGTTAACTCTATTTATAGAGCTACGTATGAAAAATACATGGATAGCTTAAATCAGCTTAATCAAGCCGACCAAATAATAAGCCATTTCAAAACCGTACTGGAAGTCCCAAAGCAAGCATTTGAGCTTCAGGAAAAAGTAAATGCAAGTAAAAACAATATTGATTATATGTTTGAATCATATACAGATGACGTGTATACCTTAGAAAAAATGAAAAATACAATGTCCCAATATAAAATAGAAGATGAGGATGGGCGAGAAAAACTTAAAAATAAAATCTTAGACGCAGAAAAACGTGTTGCAGAATTAAAATCCCGTCTGTTTAGTTATGATGATGAAATACAGGAGCTTAAACAATGTATACGTGTCCTTGATAGAATCAGTGAAGAATCTGGTAATCACATTCCAATAAATAGTAATAATGAAATGAAATCAGAAGACCAACGCGATTCTACGATGATAAGCAATAGAAAACGAGATAGCAGAAACAAAGCATAAAAATATCTTCATTTTAAACTAAATGATTTTTTATAGAATAATTATGATATCCAAAGACAACTAAAAAAGGTTGTCTTTTTTTTATTAATTTATTTCACTAAATATTTTTAAAGAATTTTTTTCTTTTGGTTCCGTAAATTGTCATTTTATAAGACATAATAAATTTTTATAATATTTTTTGATGGTTTAGCTTGCATTTTGTAGAATTATATTCTATACTTACTAAAAGATAAGTGTTATGCCAATACACATAACTGATGAAATTGGAAATGAGGGAAAAAAGTGTCAGATTTCGGTACAGACGTTGGAAATACAACAATTCAAGCTATGGGAAATGTAACCACAAAAACGCTTGAATTAATTGGTGAAATTTTTAAAGCTTTACTTCAATACTGGTTAAATAGCAACGAAAGAAAAATTGCTCAAATGAAACTAGATGGTATGAAAGATGAAAAGGCAAAAAAAGAATTTTTAGATGAAATAGATGGTAAAGTTGGATTTGTCTCTCATGAGGAACTTATGAAAGCTGGAGTTCCAATTATACCAATTGAAATGTCCATGAGTGAGGAAGATTTTCAGAAATTTTCAGAATTATGTAAAGAAAACAATGTGATGATTAGCGGTGTTATGGACGTAAGGGATATGGCATTAAACGGTAAAAAATCATTTATCCTTGAATGTAAACAGCAAGACCTTGAAAAGATTAAGAATCTAGTTGAGCTATTTAATGACCAAAAGAAAATTAAAGATTATGAAGGACGTATCGAAGAAATAAAAAAGAAAGCTGAGAGAATAGACCCAGATACAGGAGAGGTCGTTGTTAATTTATCAGACCAAGATAAGTTTGACATAAGCTTTCTCAGACAAAAAATTCAAGAATTTAAGGACGGATTTAGCAAAAGCTTTAATGACGCACAATCAAAGTCTGCTATTGATAAAGCATTATATGGCAATATACAAGATGGAATGACTTTAGATGGAGCTTTAAATGAACTTATAAATAGAGAGATTAACAAAGATACAACATTTATCGTTGCAGACGCTAAAGACCCCAAAAAACATATAGTATGCGAATCCAAACCCTATGTGTTTCAAGGGAATCCAAGTGTAAAAACTAACTATACGGTATACGATGGAGTAAAAAAAGTGTTCAAAGGTAATGATGAGCAAATTGTTGGTAGAAATCATAAAGAATATTGGAAAAACTTAAAAGAATCAATTAGAAACAGCGTAGGTATAGGAGACTTTGTATACAGATTTAATAATGCCAATGACTATAGTAATTACGTAAAAGAACTTGATAAGCTTAACAAGGTTGGTTTAACAAATACACATCTTGCAAGCGAGAAAATAAATTTCGACGCTGTTTATTCTGAACTTATGTACAAGCTTATGGAATGCGGAGCCGAGTATAAAAATGGAGTTATCATCGATAGTGCGTCGCAAAAACCAATTATGGAATTAAACCCAGAATCACCTATGATTGGTAAAGCTCTTATGTTAGGCGAACAACTTCAACTGTATCAATATATTCAAAAGATTGAAAATGAATATGTACGGGCGCATTCCATGATGACGCAGCAAATAAGCGCAGGTGTTGAATACCAGTCAACAGTGAATTATCTAAATGAACTAAAAGGTTATTATTCAAAAGCTTTAAATGATAGAGAGATACTAATTGATAAGCTTGAAACATTTAATGCGACTATTGCAAAAGAAAAAAGTGAAAAGGAAATCAAAGATTATAGTAAAACAGATGATAGCCGTGATGATGTAATAATTAATGATACAAGAAATTATAGTAGTATAGTTTTAAACCTTAAAGATGAGCTTCTCAAATATAATGTCGTGTATGTAAATGAAACTCTTTACAATTCAAGAGTCGGTTTGCCACTTAATAATGAGGATACTTCATATTTAACATCAGACCAAATTGCACACTTAGACGAAATCAATATAATTGGAAATCAAATTAAAAACTATGCGATACTTCGAAGTATAAGAGAAGATTACATAACAGCTCATGCTTTAATGGAAAGCTCAAAGAGGAAAATCGAAGATAAGCAAAACTTCGGAAATCCAGAAGACCCAGTAACACAAAAAGAAATTAATGAACTACAAGAACAAATTAATGAGGTTAATAATCTCGGTAATATATATGGTCAGTATATAGCATATGAAAAATTACTAGCTGATAAACGTTTAGAATTTGATGATAAGAATGAATACGAACAAAAGGTTAATGAAAATGTTAAGGGTGGCAGAACATCAACTTTGAAAGAAGCAAAAGAAAAAGTACAGAATCTAAAGAAAGAAGATGGAGCAGGCTCGAAAATTTCAGATAGCATTTCGAGGAAGGTTAAAGAACGTTCGGAATAGACAGCTAAATGAGGTTACCCTATGGTAAAAATAACTCACGGTGAGTTCAAAAAGAGGTGAAGGGAAATAGAACCGAAAAAAAAGAGCAGTTTTAATTTTGTAATGGCAATTTTAGCTTTACTCCTTGTTATATATGTAACACTTCAAGGTTGTGTTGTTTACAAGAACCTTTCACCTCAACAAACATCTACTAATATATTTACTTCTCTTGATATTTATATAACGGGATTTGAAGAAAGAATAGCGAAGGAACCTTTTTCATTTGAAGTAACTGAAAATACCACAAAAGCATTAGAAATTACGTGTTTAGCTTGGCTTATAGTCGTTTTGTACATATACAGTTCCAAAAGAAAATACATACGTGGTAAAGAGTATGGAACAGCTAGATGGGCAAGTTCAGGTGAACTTAGGAAATTACGTTCTGAATATTTGATGAATGAAGAAATCAAAAAAGTTCGTCAGTCACGTCTTGTTTTTATCAGATATTTTATGGAAAAAAAAGCATTAAAAAAATGCGATGATGATGGTAAAAAATTAAAATCGCTACTTTTAAGAGAATTAAACGAACAAGTAGAAGCATTAAAAGAAAACAATTCTTATGATGATGAGATTTATAGTGCAAAAAAGAAAGAAATAAATATGAAAGTCAAAGAGTTCGTTCATTTTGCAAAAATAGAATCATGGAAACCTTACGCAATTAAGGTGAAGTATGAA
Organism: Oscillospiraceae bacterium; assembly: GCA_009785875.1. Lineage (GTDB taxonomy): Bacteria > Bacillota > Clostridia > Clostridiales > Clostridiaceae > WQUF01. The sequence goes on from WQUF01000185.1 coordinate 6,445, forward strand.
GAATCAGTAAAGGAATTAGAAGATAAATTAAAATATCGAATACTCAAGGAAAATGAAAAGGAAATTGAATTAGAAAAGGTTTATAAAGAATACAAAAAGTCACTTCACAACTTTTATTATGGTAAATCAAGAATCAGGTCTATTGAACAAAAATATATGAACTCCGATGAATACTTCACTCAAACAGAGAAAATAAGTATATACAATCTGCTCCTTAATAGAAACACACTAATAGTAGGCGGTAGTGGTAGTGGTAAAACTCGTGGTTATGGTATTCCTAACATATTGCAGACAAATAGCTCATTTGTGATAACAGACCCTAAGAGCGACATCCTTTTAAGATGTGGTTATTTTCTTTCTAAAGTGAAGGGATATAAGATACATGTTTTAAATTTAGATAATAAAGCAAAATCAGATGGTTACAATCCATTTGTTTATATACGACCAGAACGGGAAGGTTATGAAGAGCGAATTCTTATGCTCATCGAAACTATAATCATAAACACAGATGGTGGCGAAAAAAGAAATTCTAATGACCCGTTTTGGGACAAGGCTGAAAGATTATTTCTGCAATCTATATTTTTCTTTACATGTGATGGTTTTGAATTATCTGACCGCAATATGAATACCGTTTTAGCTTTAATCGCAATGCTACAAATCGCTGAGGAGGAAGACAAATATGATAGTGACCTAGATTATTATGCAAAAATATTTGAAAGAGAACATGGTTCTGAACATATAGGAGTGCAACAATTTAAGGAGTTCAGAAGCAAAGCAAGTGGAAAAACTGCAAAATCTATAGTCATATCAGCTATAGCCCGTTTAGCTCCTTTTAGAACAGAAGCAGTAAGAAGGATATTCAGCTATGACACTATGGGACTTGACAGGTTAGGTGAGGAAAAGACTGCTATATTCATCGTTGTACCTCCCACAGATGGTACGTTCAACTTCATAGCAGGTATGGTATTTTCTCAAATGTTTCAAGAATTACAATACTCTGCTACGGAAATACATAAACGTGAAGGTCAAAAACTCCCAGTACCAGTAAAATTCATTCTAGATGAATTTGCTAACACTTGCACTATACCGAATTTTCTTAAAATACTAGCTTATGCAAGGTCTTTTGGTATCGGAATTTCAATAATTATCCAAAGCCTTGACCAGATAAAAAACATGTACAAAGAAGAGTACGGTATTCTTATCGATAACTGTGATACACTCCTTTATCTTGGTAACATAAAGCACAATGAAACACTGGAATATATGTCAAAATTACTAGGCAAGGGAACCTATGATAAAAAGACCACAGGGCGTACAAAAGGAAGGCAAGGGAGCTTTTCAACTAACTATGATGTATTTGGTCGTGAATTACTAGACCCTTCTGAAATAATGAAAATGCCAAAGGAAAAATGCCTATTAATAGTGAGTGGGAAGAATCCTTTTTATAGCACTAAGTATGATTTAACAAAACATCCAAATTATATGTTTACTTCGGATGCTAATGAATCTTATTTATTTGATTATAACCCACCGCAAAAACCCAAGGAGTTTCTTCCTAATAATACTGAAACTGAAAAAGTAATAACTCACGGTGAGTTCGCTAAATCACAAAAAGAATTGAAACCAAGCAAAAATACTTTAGTGGATTTTGAAGAAATCAAGTTAAATCTTGATTACGCTAAAATAGCGAACAAGCTTGGTCGAAGTTTGCGCCATTATATACCTATTCCAGACAGTTTCTTTAATGTTAATGGAACAGAAGAAAAACTTACAAAAGAAGAAAACGAAATAATTCTTGGATTTTTAACTGATAAGGAAACAAAAGATGAAGCAGATAGAATGTTTTCTCTGTCGTCAAAAACTATGGAGGTTATCGAAAAAGCAGAAGATGATGAGATAAAGATAGACACCAATGTTTATTCTATTGCTCATAAGATAACCACTATTGGTAGGTATCTTGCGCCTATTCCAGATAAACTTTTTGGCGCAGAAGAACTACCTGTTCTTTCAGAAGAACAAAATACCATAATTTTTGAAGAGATTGAAAACAGCGAGTTAGAAAGCAATTTAAATGATATCAAAGAAATGTCGGGGGGTGTGATAAATGACTTAATTGATGATTTACCTATACCAATGAGAGATATAGTAATTCAGACTTAGTACCAATTCAAAAGACTTTCTAGGTTTGACGCAACAAAATTTACATAAAAATATGAGCGAAAAGAGGATGAGAAATGAACAAGGAACAAATGGATACAAGTGTAAAAGAAACAAAAGAACTATTTTGGAAAGATTCATTAAAAAAAATCGGAAATTTTTTATTGAGAAATGCTCCGATAATATGTGTTGTTCTTCTTTTCATAATAGTTGTACTTCCACACACTGTACTGGCAACTGGAATACAAGATAATGCTCAAGCTGAAAAAATGTGGACAGACATGGCAACTCTTATACAAAAATGGGTAACTCGACTCGGCGGTGTAGTTATGTTCGTAGGCGGAATCATGTTTGGACTCGGCTGGAAGAACGACGATGCTGAGGGTAAGTCCCGTGGCATAAATACACTAATAGCTGGTGCTATAGTGGCTGCGGTTGCTGCAACAGCAGGTACATTCTTCACGATGGGTGCTTAATAATAGATAGAAAAAATAAGCCGTGATGTCTCTAATGTAATATGGCATTACGGCTTTTAAAAAGGCAAAGAAAAGAGGTGATGTAATGAATGCTTTAAGGGATCAAGTAGGTAATCAAATTTCTAACGCATTTACTGGTTTTGACGATATGATACAAAATTCTAGCACAGTATTAGGGCATGGTCTTGATTCTTTTGACCAAGCCGTAACCCTATCAAATACAATTGCAAATCCTTTTTGTGATATTCTTATTGCTATTTGCATTTTAATCGAAATTGCGCAAGTGGCTTCCAAAGTAGATGTTATAAAATGGGAACATGGACTTAAACTACTCGTAAAAATGGTCTTCGCAAAACTTTGTATAAATATTGTCCCTCACTTACTTTTAGCTTGCTATCTACAAGCAGGTAAATGGATAGACGACTTAGGTAATATGACAATAGGCAGTGATGTAATGAATTTAGGTTCAACAGCCAATGACCAAATAAGTGGTCTTCTGACCAAAGTAAAGAGTTTTTGGGCAATTATTGGACTATTTCTATCAGTTTTTATTGTTGTATTAGCCATTAAGATTTGTGGCTTAGTAGTCTCTGTAATGGCGTTTGGACGTATGTTTGAACTCTATGTTTATGTTGTGATATCGCCTCTGCCATGCGCTTTTCTACCTTTAGGGAATGGTGATGGAACTGGTTTCAGCCATCTTACAGCAAAGTTTTTTAGAGGTTTTGGAGCTGTGTGCTTACAAGGTGTTATGATGCTAATTTGCCTTAAAATATTCGGATTACTAATGTCGGCAGCGGTGAATACGGCTATTCAAGCAGGTGTAAAGGCTACTGAAGCTGCAAATGCCCCTGCGTCGGCGTATACGGTTGCGGTGGGTGACTTATGTTTTGCGCTTCTACTAGCATGTATTGTTCTTGTAATGTCACTGGTAAAATGCGGAGGATGGGCAAAGAGTGTACTTGACGTAGGATAATTGTAATAGCTTACAAATAGCGCATTCGTGTTATTTGCATAAAGGAGGTTTTTTTTTGATATCTGTAAGAATTCCTGATGAAATAAGGAAATATAAGGAGAAAATACTGTTCGGGCTAAATGCACGTCAATTAGTTGCAACTGTCCTAACATTTCTTATATGCGTTCCACTATATTATTTCGGAAAAAAATATATATCAGAAGATATACTGTCATGGCTTATTATCATTATTGCTGTTCCTCTAATTTCTATCGGTTTTTTTAAATTCAATGGTATGCCTATGGAAAAATTCATCATTGAAGTATTAAAATTTGAACTTTTATTTCCACAAAAAAGAAGATATAAGGTTGAAAATGCTTTTAAAGAGTGGGAGAGAAAAGCAGATAAGGAATTAGCTCCTAAATCTTTTTTAGATAAGATTAAATATAAAAGATATCTCGAAGAAGCGAGCCTTGAAAAAATTTTAATGATGGAAAAAGCAGAAAAAAGAGGCGACACTGATTATAACTTAAAAGATTTTAAGCCAATCACTGTTAATAAAAGTTGGAGCCATAATCCTAAAAAAAATAATAATAAGAAAGATAAAAAGAACAAGACTAAAAAGAAAACCGTACTTCAAAAAAAGGCAGAACAAATTGAAAAAAAGAAGGATAAAGACCCTCTATATAAACTAACAAATGAAGAAATTAAAGTAATGAAAAAATGGAATGCGAAAAAACTCGAATTAAAGAAAAAAGAAATTAATGAAGAAAAAAAGATTGTAAGAAAAAAATCTAATGTAATGAAAAAACGCAGGAATGCAAAAACCACCATTCCACGAACAACACAACAAACAATACCATTTTTAGCAGACTACGATGAGGGACTATTTGAGGTAAGAGCGAATAAATTCAGTAAACTCTATAAGCTCAAAGATATAAATTATAGAACATCCAAGGAAGATGAACAGGTTACTATATTCGTTAAGCTCACAGAGTTTTTAAATTATTTCTCGGAGGATATGAATTTCGCTTTTGTAATTGACAATAGAGTTATTTCAAAGGATATGCAAGAGCGTAAAATATTTTTTAAAGAAACAGGAGATAAATACGATAGACACCGCAAGGAGTACAATGGCATATTAAGAAGACAAATAATGGCAGGGCGTAACGACATACAAATTGAAAAATTTCTTACGATTACGATTGACGCAAATTCACCTATCGAAGCATTATTGAGATTTCATAAAATAGATGATGAGATTATTGCAAACTTGAGAAAAATTGGCTCTGACGCTGTAGTTGTCTCTACTACTGACCGCCTTTCTTACTATCACGATAAATTTAGGAAGGGCAAAGAAGGAGAATTTCAAATTGATTATGATTTTATCAAATCACAGGGGATAAGTAGCAAGGATTATATCGCACCTACTTTTTTCAGATTTGAAAATAAGCATTTTCAAATAGAGGATGACTTTTATAGGGTTATGTTTCTTAATAATCTTCCAAAAAGTCTATCAGATGAAGTTCTTTTCGATTTATGTGATAACTCTTTTCCAGTTACAACGAGCATTTCAATACAACCTGTTTCACAGGATAAGGGTTTGAAAATTGTTCAAAGGCAATTAACTGGAATTTTAACGAACAAAATGGACGCAGAAAAACGTGCTATACGTGGAGGTTATAGTCCAGAAAGTATTCAACATTCCATAATAGACGCTCATAAACAGGCGGAAGAGTTATATGACGATATGCTTAATAAATCACAAAAAATGTTTTTTGTGACTATTACATTTATGATTCATGGTTCAACCTTAGATGAACTAAATGAAAATTGTAAAATTATTGAGAGTAAGGCAAGAAAATATACATCTCAATTACAAACCTTAACAATGCAGCAGGAGGAAGGTTTTAAAATAACGCTTCCGTTTGGCTACACGCCACAATCTGTTGGGGTAGAAAGAACATTGACATCAGAGTCCACGGCTATTTTTATGCCGTTCTCAAATCAAGAGCTGTTTCAACCTGCCGGTTTTTTCTATGGACTCAATCAAATAAGCAGGAATCTAGTTGTAATCAATCGAACTCAGATGAAAACTCCATCTGGATTTGTATTGGGAACTTCTGGTTCGGGAAAATCATTTCAGACAAAAAAAGAGATTTTACAGGTCATTTTAAGTGACTCAAATACGGGGGTTTTGATAATAGATCCTGAGAACGAATATGGAGATTTCAGCCGTGCTTTCGATGGAACAGTATTAAAAATAAGTGCGGACAGCAATAATTACATAAATCCTTTAGATATGGGGATGGATTATGGATTAGACGAAGACGACCCTCCTGATACACCGATATCTGTTAAGAAAGATAAAGCTCTGAAAAAAAAGAGCGATTATATAATGTCAATTATTGAGAGAATGATTTGTAATGGAAATAATGCTGATTTTTCCTCAATTACTCCTGTTCAAAAAACTATTGTTGACCGTTGTGTATCTAATTGCTATCGAAAATATTTTGAAAGTGATTTTGACACTCAATATTTACCGACTCTCTTAGATTTGCAAAATGAACTTGATAAGGAAAAAAGCACGGAGGAAGGAAGACTTCTAGCAAATGGTGTTGAGTATTATACACGAGGGAGCATGAATATTTTCGCTCATAAAACAAATGTTGCAATCGAAAACCGTTTGGTTGTTTTCAATGTCAGAGATTTAGGGGAACAGCTAAGACAAATAGGGCTAATTATAATTTTCGACTTCATATGGAACAGAATGATAAATAATAAAAATCGTGGAGTTAGAACATATTGCTATGCAGATGAAATCCATGTGATGTTTAACTCATTTTATTCAGCAAATTTTTTAAAACAATTATACAAACGTGGTCGTAAATACGGTCTTTGTATCACTGGTTTAACTCAAAACGTCGAAGACTTGTTGAGGTCAGAACAGGCAAGAGGCATGATTGGAAATTCAGACTTTATCATGATGTTAAACCAGAATTCAGAAGATTTAAAAATATTAGCAAGTATGCTCAATATATCAGAAACACTTATGGGCTTTGTAAAAGGAGCTGATGTCGGGTCGGGACTCATATTTGCAGAAAAGGTTACTGTCCCTTTCGTCGATAGGTTCCCACTGGACAGCTATTTATATCCTCTAATGTCTACGAAATTTGGTGAAGATATGTCGAAGAAAGAAATAGACGAAAAAATTAGACAAATCATGTATGATGAACAAGAAAGTAATGATGTGAATTTTGACTCAGAAACAGAAGTTCAAATGCAAGAAATAAAACTTAACTCTGATAATTTAAATTATCATTCAATACCAGAAGAAAATTTAAATAATCAATATGAAAGACCTTTGATAGAGAGTTTTTCAAAGCAGCATATAAATACACATCAAGAGAATTTCTATTCAAATAGTAGAACTAATTATAATGTTCAACAACGGGAAAATGAAATAGCGTTGAATGAAAAAGAAGCGGAAGAAATTTTAAACAATCTATTAATGAATTATGAAGATAATTCATATTCAAATGAAAGCCTTAGATATAGGGCAGAACTGATAGAAAATGTCAAAAAAAATCAATCAGTCTTAAACCCACAAAAACTCAATATATACGATAGTAATATGTATGAAGTTTATCCTAATGAAAATGAAACCAAAAAGCAAATTGAAAATTATAGTTTTGATAGATTTTATTCTAAGGATAATCCATTTCATCAAATCCTAAAGGATGATGTAACTTTTTTCGAAGAATTTGGTAAAGACATGCCTTCGAAGTCATCTATTAATCAAGATGAAATAAAACCTAAAGAAGAACACAGTTTTGATTTAAACAATAATTCAAAAATAGATGAGATACTAAAAGAACTTAGACAATATAAATAGCCTGAAAGATACTTTGCAATGATTTAAGAAGTTATAGACTTAAAAAATAGCATGAAAGGAGGGATAAAGTGGAGGAAAAATCTATAAAAACTGTAAAACCTACAAGTTTAATTAATTCTTCAAATGTAATAATTGGTGGTAAGACATATTCAAGTGCTGAAATAAAATCTATTGCAAAAGAGAAAATAAGCCAAGTACAGGCTTTCTCGAATGCTGAAAATAAAATGATTAAATCTACAGAAAATCAAACAAGCGTTATAAACACTATGACGGTATCAAATAGAGAAAAAAGTATAAATGTTTCAACTAATAGTATTGTTAATGTCTTTGATAAAAGCTCGACGAATTTATCGAATAGTAAAAGCAATAAAGTACAAACACAGATTCAAAATGAACAAAATAACTCGACGAATATAATAAAAATTATTACAGGTGAAAATCTGATTCAAAAAAATCAAATTAATATACATAGTAATACAAGTGGTAATATAAATCAGAATAATGCAAATATCAAAACAAATGATAGCAATACTCAAAGTAACACGAATAATATAAACAATAATAATAATAAAAATTCAAGTAAAACTCAGCCTGAAAAAAAACAGCCTAACAAAGTCTCAGCAACGTCACAGATTGCGAAAGATGTTGTCTATATTGGGAGTAAAGCTATTAATTATGTTCAAGGAGCAATGCTAGGAAGTGGCGATTTAAGCGCACAGGTAGCAGGAGGTGCAATCGTCGCAGGTAAGTTAGGGTTTTATACCTTTAAAGTTGCTCAGAAAACCCCAAAAGCGATAAAAACTAGTTTTGATGTAACAAAAAAAGTAGGTGTAGGTATTTATAAAACGGGAAAAAACGCTATTGATGTTGTTACAACTACAGGGCGTACTACACTTACTGTTGCAAATACACTGTATATTGCAAATCAATTAAAGAATCAACTTAATTTACCTGTAAGTCGAAAGGATTTTACCAATATACTAAAAAGTCAAGCAGACATTACAAATCTTAATAAAACTGCTACTTCTAAAGCGATTATTAAAGGCGTTCAAAGTGTACAAAAGAAATTACAGACCGTAAAAAAAGGATTATCACAGATAAAAACAGGTGCTATAAAGACAGCTACAGTTATTCGTGGCATGACTAATGGAACCATCCAAACTGCTGTTGTGGCTCGCTCTGTGTTATCTATAGCTAAGAGAGCAACTGTTAAGTTACTTAAAACAGGCGGTAAAGCTGTTGTTAAAGGCACTCTTAAAGGTTTAAAGGTTGCTACTCTTAAAGGTATACCGAAGCTTGCTAAAGTATCGGGCAAGGTTACAATGGGAGTCGGGAATGCCCTATCAAAGTCAGATGATATGGCACTTCAAGGAGTTGGACAGGCTTTAAAGGTTGGAACACAGGGTATAAAAACAGGGATACACACTACTAAGTTTGCATATAAGACTGTAAAAACAAGTGTCAAAGCAGGATATAGAACAGGTAAAGCAATATATAAGACAGTTTCATATATAAGAAACAAAGGATTAAAGGCAGCATGGCAAAAGGCAGGGCAAATGACGAGAAATGCATTTGCGAAAGCTGGCAAAAGTGTTGTGAATATGGCAATTAATCTTGTAAAACAGGCTGCTTCAAAAGTTATATTGCCAATTCTTATAATAGTTGTTGTCGTTGCTGTAGCCTCTGGTGCGGTTGCCGCTCCCTTGGGTGCGGTAGGTGGTGTTTTCGGCAGTGTGATAAGCATTTTTACAGGTAATGGTGATTCAGAAGATTTTGATGTCAAAGAATATCTGATGGGGAAGGTACCAGCTTTACGTAATCTATACATACAAGACCTTTCAGCTTATTTAAATAATCAATTTAAAGCAAATGGTGGTACTTATGATTTTGTAAGACTTTTTACAAATCAATCGTCAAATGAAGTAGATCGTGATATCGATAGTATAAATGCTGTATTTTATACAGAAGAAAAGATAGTAGATATCATGGAACCAATTTTCAATGCTATCATCATGCAAAAGTATGAGTCTTCACCATCAGATATCGAGGCGCAAACTACTCTTGGTGAGATATTTGGAAACATGTTTTCACGAAACGAAGAAGCTGTTACTGAATGGTGCGGTGAGGACGCTGATGGAACTACTTATCCTCATAGTTGTGGACATATACATGCGTTAAGTAATTGTCCAAATAAGGTGTCAGGCGTTCATACAAGCTATACTTGCTCATTATGTGATTCGAGAGAAACGCATATTTCAACAACAATTGATGAAGAAGGTAATACTAGAGAATCATCGACGAGTACGTTTCATTGTAGTGGATATTCATATTGTGGTGGTCACAGTGTTTTAAAACTCACTTTATCTATGGATGGCACTTACAAATTGTTAAAGAAATATTTTACTGACCCTATTGATAAATTAGCCAATAAAACAAATCGTACAGACGATGAAGAAGAAGAACTCGATAATCTTAAATCTTATTATGAAATTTGCCAACAAATGATGAGATTAAATGGAGGGGCTGTAGGTGGATTTAATGGTTCTATGACTGTTGCAGACCTTGGCAATATTAACTGGGTCGAAGGTACAAGATTAGGTAATAGTGAAATTATTGACCTTGGCTTAACTCAAGTTGGACAAGTCGGTGGACAGCCTTATTGGAGTTGGTATGGCTTCGATTCTAGGGTAGAATGGTGTGCGTGCTTTGTGAATTGGTGTTTTTACATGAATGGCGATGACGAGTTGTATGGTCATTCTGATAATAATGCTTATTGTCCGTCCATGGTAAATTATTTTAAAAGTCGTGGAATATGGGAAAACGGGGGCTATACAGACCTTACGTCAGGCGATGTTATCCTTTTTGATTGGGAGCAAGATGGAATAGCAGACCATATTGGAATTGTGATTGGCAGGGACGAAAACAATGTGTATACAGTAGAGGGCAATAGTGGCGATGAAGCAAGAGTATACAGCTATAACTTAAATAGTAATGTTATTTTAGGTTACGGTCTGATATACAACTAAAAATAACTCACGGTGAGTTTAATGAAAGGGGCTTTATTTTTGAAAAAAGGAGTTTTTATATCGACATTATTATCACTTAGTATTCTTTATATAGTGTTTTCCTGTTCAACAGCTTTTGCAAATGATGTTTTTACTCAAAATTCTCAAGAAGGTTCAATAGTAAAACCTCCCACTGGTGGGAATGTAGAGTATAGCTATTTAAGCTTTAATGTTACAGATAAGACAAATGGCGAATATATAGACGATATAAAAGTAGTTTTAAAAGATATTGCAGCAGGGAATACATATGAAATAGTCCTTGGGAAAGATATTGATTATACAAATATAACCAGTGTGCTTGCCAATACTACATATAAGATTACCCTAGAATATCCGCATTCTAATGAATTTATCGTTTGTAATTCTGACGGTACGGTTATTGATAAATTTGGTGCTACTGTTGATGGGTATGTTTTTGATTGGATTGTAAAAAGCATTTCAGATACACAGGCAAATACAACAGCAAAAATTACTGAGGTATCTAATAGTAAGGCTGATGATTCTACTGTTAAAGACGGGGAAACTCTTTTTAAAGAGTTTTGTGGTTTAATGGAAAAAACTGAAAGTGATACTCATTGGAGTAATTTTTATAGTGTTTATGACGTATATAAATATACTGAATCAAAACAGTATGCTACAGTATGCAAGGGTGATACCTCCGATTGGCTTAAACTAAGCGATTTTGATAAATCCATATGGTATGAAACATATATAAGGTTATGCAATTGTATCGAGCTATCTGACTATGACTATTTTTTTGGTAGCGATGGCAACTTCTTAAACAATACTATAAATAATACATATCATAATTTAACACTATTTGGGGACGGCTCACAGGCTGAAGCATATAAATCGTTAATGCTTTGGCAGTACAACTATTTTTTAATAAACGCCAAATTCTATGATTTTGTGACTAATTTAAATTATATACAAATCAATAAAGATTCTACTTCAAAAAAAGTTATTTCACAGAATCAAGAACAAGTAAACGTAACAGATTCACAAACACAATCACAAACGCAAATTCAAGAAGGTATAAAAGAGACGGTTAAAGATATTTTCACAGGAAATCCTATCCAAAGTAATCCTGATAAGAATATTTGGGGGAAAACGGGTGAGGTAATTAAATCAAATATTACTACAATTATTATTTTTATTGTTTTGAGTAGTATTTTAGGTGGAGTAATGCTTTATCGAAAGCGAAAAACAATTGAAGATGAAGATGAGTAAAAAAACATTCATTTAGGTGGTATACAAACTATCTGCTATTAAGAGCCTTACAAAAAAATTCTTAATTGCATTGATGAACAGTCTTTTTATTTTAAGGTCATTATTTGCTACATAGTTAAATTAAAAAAGAACTCACGGTGAGTTGAAAGGGGTATACAAATGAAAAAAATAAATTTATATATTTCAGGGATTTTAGTTGTTATTTTTTCCTGCATGATGTTTTATATACCGAGCTATGCTTCTTCTATAGAACCTGATTACATTATATCAGAGGAATATCCAGCTACAGAGGAACAGCCAATGGAAGGGGAATGTGCACTAATTGAGGAACAGCCAGTTGTAGAGGAAAATCCAGCCGAAGATTACCAAACGACTGATGAACAGCCAGTGGTTGAGTATCCGACAGAAGATTACAAAACAATAGATGAACAGCCAGCAGCTGAGTATCAAGCAGAAGACTACCAGACGGTTGATGAACAGCCAGTGGTTGAATATCCGACAGAAGATTACAAAACAGTAGATGAACAGCAAGTAGTTGAATATCAAGCAGAAGACTACCAGATTGTTGATGAACAATCCATAGTTGATTATCAAGCAGAAGACTATCAAACGACTGATGAACAGCCAGCAGTTGAGTATCCAGTAGAAGACTACCAAACTATTGATGAACAGCCAGTGGTTGAGTATCCAGTAGAAGACTACCAAACTATTGATGAACAGCCAGTGATTGAGTATCCAGTAGAAGACTACCAAACTATTGATGAACAGCCAGTGATTGAGTATCCAGCAGAAGACTACCAAACTATTGATGAACAGCAATCAGCTGAGTATCCAGCAGAAAATTATAATTCAATAGAATATAAAGACAATACTGAGAACGTAGATAAGGTTAAATCCTCTGATGATGAGGAAGCTAATGTTATTGACGATACTGATAACAAAGACAAAACCGAAAGTAAAAGTGATTTTAAATCTACCAATGATGAAGAAGAATCTGCTTTTATAGACGAAACATATAACGAAGATAAGACCGAGAGCGCAGATAAGATTAAATCCTCTGATGATGAAGAAGCTAATACCATAGATGATACTGAAAACAAAGACAAGACCGAAAGTAAGAATGATTCTAAATCTACAGATGATGAAGAAGAATCTGCTGTTATAGACGAAACATATAACGAAGATAAGAGTGATAGCGTTGATAAGGTTAAATCCTCTGACAATAAGGAAGCTAATGTTATTAACGAAACTGATAACAAAGACAAAACCGAAAGTAAAAGTGATTCTAAATCTACCAATGATGAAGAAGAATCTGCTGTTATAGACGAAACATATAACGAAGATAAGAGTGAGAGCGTTGATAAGGTTAAATCCTCTGATGATGAGGAAACTAATGTTATTGACGATACTGATAACAAAGACAAAACCGAAAGTAAAAGTGATTCTAAATCTACCAATGATGAAGAAGAATCCGCTGTTATAGACGAAACATATAACGAAGATAAGAGTGAGAGCGTTGATAAGGTTAAATCCTCTGACGATGAGGAAGCTAATGTTATTGACGATACTGATAACAAAGACAAAATCGAAAGTAAAAGTGATTCTAAATCTACCAGTGATGAAGAAGAATCCACTGTTATAGACGAAATATATAACGAAGATAACACTGAAAGCACAGACATATCATCATTTGATGAAGAAAATGTTTATAACATAGGTGGTACTATTATCGAAAATAACACTGATGTAAATGAAACTACAGAAGCAAAAGAACCTATTTCAATTTCAATAGAAGAATCTCAATCTACAAATATACAGCCAGAAATAGGGACAACCCAAGTTATAGAGGATACTCAACAAGTGGATTGTTCTCAGACTCCAAGTATATTACCTAAAATTGAAATTGTACCACTAACAGATTCTCTTCCAGATTTAGTGACAATACAGACATTTCAATTAATAAAACCTGAACCATACATAGATTACTCTCAGACTGAAAGTGCTACACCTGCAATTGAAACAGTACAACAAATAGACGCACAACCAACAATAGCTACAACACCAGTTGTAGAGGAAGCTCCTCTACTAACCATAGATACAATGCCAATTATTGAAGAATCTCCGAATGTAGATTATACACAACCGGATTTACCTATAACGAATGAGACACTTCCAGTTATAGAGCAATCTGACACCATGGAAAAATCTACAGTAAATACTACAACTAATACAAAACCATCAGCTAAAAATGAGTCCACGAGCGTTGTTGAATCTTTGAATAATGATGAATCTTTGAATCAAAACGAGTCTTCAACTAAAGAAGAACCTGCTAACCAAGATAATTCCTCAAAAATGATAGCTTCTGCTGCTACAAAAGACGAATCACAGAAAGATGATGAAACTACTACCGAAGAAGTATCTAAAAACGATAATAAATCTTCAACGCTCACAGCCACGGCGACACCAGAAGTAGATAATAATTCAACATCAAAGCCTGTTACATATAGTTTAATAGCTTTTAACATTACAGATAAAACAAAAGGTGCGTTTTCTGAAAATATTAAGGTAACATTAGAGGATGTAAAGAGTGGAAAGACTTATGAGTTTTTTCTTGCGGATGATACAGGATATCTGAGCGTTGGAAATATCATCACGAATGCATCATATAAAATTACACTTGAATATCCAAACTCAAACAAGTATTTATTACAGAATGTAGATGGATCTCCAATTGATTTATTTAGCTCAACAGCAGATGGAAATTATTGTGATTGGGTTATCGTGAATACAGATGATGTAAAACCAGTAGAAAATGATTTACCATCATCAGAAGTAAAAGCGGACGCTGATATTGCTTTTAATGACTTTTACAATGCAGTAAAGACAATGGACGATAATAAAGATTGGGATGGATTTTATAAAAGATATGATGTTTATGATAACATTGACTCAAAAAAATACGTCGATATAGTTGGCGGTAAAACTTCGGATTGGGTATCAAAGAAAGATTTTGACAAATTTTTGTATTATGAAACATATATAAAACTTGCTTCTTACATAAAACAATCAGACTATGATTACTATTTTGGAAGCGAACAAAATTTTTTAGATAATTCTGTAAGTAGTACATATCAAAGTCTTAAAGCATATGGTGATGGCTCAGAAGCAGAAGCATACAAGAAAATTATGCTATGGCAGTATAACTATATCTCAGATAATGGAAAAGCATATGATTTTGTGTCTAACCTTAGCAATGTAGAAAGTGATAATTCTTTAGTATCAGGTCAAGATGAGAATATTAGTGAAACTCAGAATAAAAGTGATGTAGAGACAACGAGTAACACTACTATTAACACAACTATGCAATCTAACGTTGATGAATCTAACGTAGAGCAATCTAACATTGATAAACTTAACGTGCAACAGGCTAACGCTGGATTAACTCCTACTAGTGCTTCTGTAGGAACAAAAAATAATATATCAAAGAGCATTATGCTTATTGGATTTATAGTTTTGGGCTTTGTTACTGCTGGTGTAGTTCTTTTTATACGAAAGAGAATGACTGTTGATGAAGATGATGAAGAATAAATCTTTCATCAAATATAGTTACAGATAAAAATAAGAACTTTGAGAATAGAATTTTTAATATGATAAAGATGAATTTTTCCTTTTACTGCTGTTTTATTACCGATAACTGTATAACTAAAGGAGGAATGTTTCATGAGAACCAAAGACCCTAATAAACTTGCAGAACTAATTAAAGAAGAAAGGGATCGACTTTCAAAGTACGAGAAAAAGAAATCTGAGTGGGATACGAAAGTGCAGAACTGCAAAGAAAAGTTAGATAATTTAATAATGTTACAAAATAGTCAAAATTTTACGATTTTATCTGAAAAACTAGTTAATAGTGGTATGTCATTTGAAGATATAATTAAAGCTATTTCATCTGGTGAAATGAGTTCACTAAAAGAAAAGACATTCAATAATAGTAACGAAAAAGCTACTTCTGAACAGAAAACGGAGAACAGTACTGATAAAACTGAAAACGAAGATTTCCCTTACAGTCCCCAATTAATTGATTCATGGCAAAAAATTGAAATTAGTGACGCTACATTAAAGCCTACAACAACTAATATGGACTTTTACGAAAACATTCAAAACGTTAATGGAGATTATATTCCATACAATAATTAACTAATTATAGCTCTATATTTTATATGAACAATAATTTTTAGTATAAGTTGAGAATTACATTAAGGTGAAGGAAGGGATAAAAATTAGTGAAAGTGCGTATCAATTCAATAACTTATCACCTAATGCTAATATAAGAAATGAAGTGAAAAGAATGTTTGAACTTGATATTTTAAATGGCAAATATGTGGTAGGGGAACGTGTACCTACAATATCACATTTCACTAAAATATATAGAGTAGGTGAATCAACTGCATATAAAACATTAAGTTCTCTGGTGGATGATGGAATACTCATAAAAAAGCATGGAGTCGGATATTTTTTAAAACCTTGTATTTACGATAAATTAATGCAATCACATGTAACTGAACTTGAAAGGCAAATGCGTGAAGTTATAAACTATGCAATTCGTATAGGGCTTAAAACGGAAGAAATATACGAACTATTAAAAAAAATCGTAAGCTAAAAATGTTTTTTTGGTATATTTATTTTACTAAGGCTATGGTCTGTTTTCTTAAATAGATGAACTCACGGTGAGTTCGAAGTTTATATAGGAAGGAGGTATTAGTTGTGGGATTTGCTTTATGCGTAGCTGAAAAACCAAGCGTAGCGAACGATATTGCAAAAGTCATAGGTGCTACAAAGCGTGAAGATGGTTTTTTTGTGGGAAATGGGTATCTTGTTTCATGGGCAATAGGACACCTTGTAGGGCTTTGCGAGCCAGAAGTGTATGGATTTGTACCACAGAATAAAATATTCGATGAGATGATGGATAAAGCTTACGCTGAACTTCCTTTAGTTCCTGATGATTTTAAACTTATGGTATTAGAATCCACCAAAGCTCAGTTCCGTATATTGAAAGATTTAATGGCACGGAAAGATGTAGATTATATTATTGATTGTGGTGATATGGGTCCTGAAGGTCACATTCTGCAGTGGTTCATACGCAAGATGGCAGGTTGTACAAAACCAGTGAAACGGTTTTGCGCAACCTCCATGACAGAACAAGCTATAAAAAAGTCATTTCAAAATTTGCGCCCTATTGAGGAGTTTGAGAATATCATAAGGGGAGAATTTTGCAAAAAAAAGGCTGATTGGATTTTGGGTATGAGTATGTCACGGGTTGCGAGCATTAAGTATAAATCAGGTATAAATATAGGTAGAGTACAGTCTCCTACTTTGTTTTTCATTGTCAAACGTTATTTAGAAGTAACGAATTTTAAGGTTACAAATTATTTCACTATGAGGGTAAATTTGGCGGAAGGGTTTAGCGTCTTTTGGAAAAAGGATATTGAAAATAAAATCCCTTTGAAAATGAAAGATAATGAAGGACGTGTACTAGATAAGGCAACAATAGATAAAATAGTTCAGGAAATTATAAAAGATGGTACAGGCATTATCACAGAGCTAAATACAGTGAAAAAAGGCATAGATAGACCACAGCTTTTCGATATAACAGAACTACAGAGGGAGGCAAACCGCAAATTTGGATACACAGCTTCGGTAACACTAGCGAACGCTCAGGTTTTGTATGAACGTATGAAATTAATAAGCTATCCAAGAACTGATAGTAGATACATCACCAGTGATTTGGTACCGTTAATGGCAGATAGAATAAATGAAATTGGAACAATTGCAAAATACAGTAGACAGGCTCAAGAGTTAATTAAAAGGGGTCTGAATATAGATAAAAAAATTGTAGACGATAAAAAAGTTACTGACCACCATGCAATAATAGTCACTGAAAAGATTAAAAATGTTGATTTATCTAAACTTTCTTCAAGTTCGGAAGAAAGCAAAAAAGGAGTAACGTCCGATTCACTTAAAAATATACTTAACTTAGTTTTATGCCGTATGCTAGTCTCATTTTCTGAGGCTTATATCTTCGAGCAGACATCATTAACAGTAAAATTTCAAAATGGATTTTCTTTTTCTGCAATTGGAAAAAAACCAATTAGTTTAGGCTTTAAAGCTGTAGAAGAAGAACTATCTGGTATTGAAAAAGAGGATGAGGATAAACAAGATGAAGAACAAGTTTTTAAAAACGTTGTAAAAGGTCAGACTGTAACAGTAAAGGACTGTCTTAATATTCCGTGTAAGACAACGCCCCCAAAGCTTCATACCGAAGCAACTCTACTTACCGCAATGGAAAACGCAGGTGCAAACGTTGAAAACGGGGCTATTCTAAAAGGACGAGGTATTGGAACTCAGGCGACTCGTGGGGATATTATTAGGAAATTGTTTGAAACAAAAGTCGTCGAAGGTGAAAAGAAAGGCAAGACTACATATATTAAGCCGACATCCAAAGGTCTTAGCGTGATACGTGTATTACCCCAAGAGCTTTATAGCGCAGGTATTACTGCAAAGTGGGAAACAAAAATTGCCCAAATAGCAGAAGGAAAAAGTACCGAAGATGATTTTATGAAGGATTTTCTTGTATTTATAAAAGAAAAAGTACAGCAAGTAAAAGATAATAAAGAACCTATTTCTTTCAAAAAAGAACGTGAAGTTGTGGCAAGCTGTCCTCTTTGTTCAGAAAATGTTTATGCATTTTATAATAAAGATGAAAACGGAAAAAATGATTTTATAAGGTATTATTGCTCTGAAAATTGCGGTTTTCAACTTCAAACAAATAACGAAGTATTCTTAAAGAGATTAAGACGAAGCATTACAGAAACAGAAGCTAAAAAATTCATGCATAATAGGTTTCTTGCACTTGATTGTATTTTATCTCTCGATGATGGGAAAACAGCTACATATAAAGGTGAGTTCACTTTTAGCAAAAGAGTTGTAGATGATAAAACATACTGCAATATTGACTGTATACCAATTAAAAAGAAGAAATAATTATTATTAAGGATGTACAATTAGTTTTTTCTTTCATTATATAAAGGAAAGAGGTATAAAATATGGGAATAACCGAAAGAAACTATGAAGCAATGGCTTCGGATGAACTCGAAATGTATTTACAAGGCTTTGAAAAAAGAAATAAACAAAAAGTAACAAAACTTAAAAACGAGCAAGATTTTAATACAGTAATGAGCAATATTGATTTTGCACAGCGTTTACAGCTTATAAACGAAATACAGGCGAATATGTATCGTATGCGTGCGCAAAATGCACGATTGGATTTTGAAAAGCTTGAAAGAAACGAAACAAGAGATATTGTTGATGATTTTGAAAACCCGAGGGAACACACTAAGAGGTTACAAACACTGGATGAATGTAAATCAGCAATAGCCGAAGAACGTAAAAAGTCTAGTGTAAACGAAAAAAAGAAAGAGCAGTCTCAGAATACAGAGCAAGACGAATTTCTTAAAGATAGGAATTGATTTGACGTGAACAATATTTCTATTGAGCAAGAAGATTACTTTCAAAATAGTGTAATGCGTGACCCTCAAGGTAATCTCTTGGTGTTTTATCATGGTACGCCATATGGAACTTATAATGAGTTTTACGCTGGTACGCATTTTACTAGAAATAAAGAATATGCAGACAGATATCAGAATCCATCAGCTAGTAGTAATGTTAAATCTATGAGAAATGAGGAACTAACACCGAAGACATATGCAGTTTACTTGAACATCACAAAACCATTTGATACTAGATTTACAAAAGAGAGAGATATATTCTACAATGAATATTTGGGAAAATATAGTGCTTCTACAGCTGGTTTATCAAAAAATGGTTTTCCTGATTGGACAGAATCTGAAAATCTTTTAGAATTTTTTGAAAAAAAAGAATATGATTACGATGGATTAATCCTTGATGAAGGATCTGACGGTGGCTATGAATTTGATGTGTCAAATAGGGGATTTTCATATGTTATTCGTTACCCGAATGAAGCAAAGGATATTGAAAATCTAAAACCTACTTTAGCAAATGAGTTTAATGAAGAATCAACTCACCGTGAGTTCGAAAATTTGTTGAATGTTTTAAGTCAATCTGAAAAGTTTAATGCAGTTTATAGTTATGAGAACAGGTATGAAAACGAAGTAAGTTTAAATCCTATTACCACTTATGATGAGGTAGCTCAAAAAGTGACCTTTAAGGATGAAGTATTGCGAAGTAATAACGCTGAAAAGCTTAAAACAATTCTGGATACTGCCTATCAACACGCTATGAATGAATGGAATCTTCAAAATGGGACAATATCATTTAATGATGTTAATAAGGTTGACTTAATGCTACATATAAATAGGCTTTCAGAAGGACAATTGTCAAGTTTAAATAGAACCCAAATAGAAACGGCACTTAAAAGAATTTCTACACCAGTAGAAAATCGACCAAGAGATATTGATATTAATTTTTTAAGAAACAGGTTGAATGTTGCTCTTGATAGACTAAATTATCTTGATAGAGACTATAGACTGGACAAGCTATACTCCCAAACCGAAAAATTTGAAGCAGTTTATGAATATGAAAAAAAGTATGGTAAAAATTATAATACTATAACCACTTATGATGAGTATTTAGATAGGATAAGCTTTAAGAAAAATATTGAAATTATACATACGATAGAAGGATTACAAGAAATACTTGATAATGCCTATAATGTTGCAGTAAGTGATAAAGAGCTTCTTAATGGCACTAATAAATTTGAAGACGCTAGTTTACGTGACCTTGCATTTCATATTATGAGACTTTCTGATGATGAATTAACTAATTTAGATAAGGAAAAACTACATACTGCATATGAAAGGCTTAATGCGCCAATCGATCGCCGTTTACTATTGGAATTTGATATAAATAATGTGGTAAAACGACTTAATTCGACTCTTGGCTTTGAAACAATTGGAAGTGGAAGCATGGGTGCCGTAATAAAGTATGGTGATAAAGTATATAAGAACCTTAGAGAGAATGAAGCAGAAGTCTACACAGCTCTACAAAACGTTGAAGGTATAGCAAAAGGTGAGGTTGCATTACTAAATGGCGTTTTAAAAATTAAGACAGATTATTATGATAAAATTATATCTACAGACGATATACGGAGTAATATGCGTCAAAATGAAACCATAAGAAATATTATCAAAGAGAACTATGAGAGAATAATAAACGCAGTTAGTAATTTAAGCTCACAAGGGTACTCGTATTCTGACCCTTTGCAATTTGGTTATTCAATTAAGACGGGGAAATTGGATTTGCTTGATTTTTCAAATGCGTATATTCCTGAAATATCCTTTGGACAATCAAGCATAGACCAAGCATTTGAAGATAATTTTTTGTATCTAAGGAATTATTTTAGTGCATTCGGAAGAGAAGATTTAGCACAGATATCAAGTAGTGCAACTGCATTTGAAAGAATTTCAAAGCTGGATAATCATACACTTCAATTAATGGATGATAAATTAGGATTAGAATTTAAAAGAGCTGTCGGTGACACAAAACTTAATAACATATACTTTTCATATAGTGCAAGAACTGTTGGTATAAAAGACGCATACCAGTTTTATGATGATGAAATAAAGAAAAACTTTGTATTTTCTGAAAGACAGTTATCTCAGAGAGATATATTAGAATGGGAGCTAAATCCCGTTAAAATAACATTTGAAAGTGAAAATCATGAAAAAGTACGGAAGGAAAGCGAACTTAGAATAGCAAATGCTATGGAGGTGTATAGAGAAATGCCATCTAATGAAAATAAAATTGATGTAGCAATTGAGAGTACAAATGAATATGCAGAAGATAATTTTCATAGGGATTTAATAGATATTGATGTACAAAACGAAGACGGTTCTTATGGCAAGGTTGTTGACTTATATAGGGTTGTATATGTCAATGAGAATTTAGCCTTTACACCTATTTTTCAGAATGTTTTTAAAAGTGAAGAGGAAGCTAGGCGTTCGATTGCCCAAAAAGATAATCTCAATCTTGTGCCATATGATAACCTTGTCAATGAAACATTGAAAAAACAAATGGAACTAAAAAAAGTCGTTGAGAGTACCAATGAGGCTAACCATGAATCAGTAAAGCAAGTAGAACTTGATGATTCTCAAAAAAATAATGAAGCCCAAGATAACCCAAATAAGGTTCGAAATAAAAAAGAATCTCTACAAGAAGTTCAAGAATCAGATAGCGAAAAGAGCAAGAAAGATGTTTTACTTGAAAAAATTCAAACAGGTGTTAAGAGTGTCTTGGAAAGTGAAAATCTAAAAAACTATCTGAATACCAGTAGTAAACTTTTTAAAAATAAATATAGTTTTAATAATACCATACTTGTGTGGTTACAAAAAAGGGACGCTTCTTATGTTATGGGGTATGAAGACTGGAAAAAGTTTGGTCGTAACGTAATTCAGGGAGCGCAAGCAGCTCAAATAATCGTTCCTGTAATGGCAAAAGAAGAAACTAAGGGTAGTCTATATGGTTCAATTAAAAAGAATCTTAAAGAGCAGTTTTCTCGTAATCCATCGCTTGAACTTGCTATGTATAGGCTTGGTTCAAGCAAAATAATTTTTACGATGAATAAAGCTGGCATAGTAGGACTTAAAGATAATGGTCAGGAGCGTGGTTTATTCAAGTCTGATGAAGAATTGAAAAAGTATATAGACCGTGCGGTTTTAGGTAAGGTTCCTGTCTTTTACAAAGTAGGAAATGTCTTTGATGTAAAAGATGTATGTATACCTGAATACTTGTGGCTAAAGAATGGGTTTACTAAAGATGAAATCGCACTTGATAATAACGATAAGCCAATCAAGAACAAGCATGGAGAAACAAAAATAATAAACACACCTGAAAGACAAGCTCGTTATCAGGAAATTTTGGATAATAGAATTGTGGTTCAAGACCCAGAAAAAATGAAAATACTTTTTGATGCTTGTGTCAGTGTGAGTGAAAGAAACGGTGTAAAAGTTTTCCTCAAGGATAAAGATTCAGATGATACACTTAAAGACGGAGCGAAAGGCTATTTTCATAAAAAAAATAAGGATATAGTAGTTGACAAAGACCTTGAAATAACTGAAAAGTGTGCGGTTATGTTTCATGAAATGGGGCATTCGGATTTACATAAAAATCTTGAAAAACTTGCACAGCAAATGGGGATAGATAAAATAACCCAAAGCATGAGAGAAGTGCAAGCTGAGTCAGTTGCTTACTGCACAGCATCAAATTTTGGAATAGAAACAGATACAAGCAGTTTTGCGTATCTTGCGCTTTATTCAAAAGGATTTGAACTTCAAGATTTTCAGAAAAGCCTTGAAGTTATACATAAAGAATGTACTAATCTTACAGCAGATATAAAAGCTGAACTAGATTTAAGGGGGCTTAACCTTGATTTAACTCCAAAAGTAAGCGAATCCCTTGAACCTGATACAAAAAAAGCATTTATAAAAAGCTATGTTGAGTTTGTTTTAGAGCAGGAAGCAATTTATGATTCAGCTATGAAAGAATTACCGACTTTGCTAACCCAAAGTCAAAATAATCAAGGTTTAATTGACGTTTTAAAAGAACAAAAAAACAATCTTGACATCAGAAAAGAAGATTTAGATAGTATCAAAGATTCTGTAAAAGAACTAACTAAAGCAGTTAGTCGTTCACTGCAAAGTAATATTATTAGCGATATTAATAACGCAATGAGTCGTATTAATGAACGTAGTGATGATTTTGAAAAACTCACTGAACGTTTCATATCATTAAATCAAGATAAAGATTCTCTAAGAGAAGAATATACTAAAAACCCATATGAAACTTTGGAAAAATTGAAAACTGTTTATCCAAGATTAAATGATTTGACAGAATTTCAAATGAGATATATTTCAAAAAGCATATATATATCTTATGAATATGGGAAACTACTGAATACTAAACCAGAAGAATTCATTAATAAAGCTTGTGACCGTGCGGATATTATAGGGAATTATTCATCGAAAAATGGTACATTCATTGAAATAACTGGATGTGAGAAATGGACTGATAAGCCAGTTTTTGAAGACGGCGCAATTTTACATCCGAAGGTTTGCGATACAATAATGAAAAAAAGAGAGATTGAGATAAGAGAAATAAAAGCTGAGGAAGAAAAAAAAGGGGGTTATCATCCTTATACTCAATGCTCCCTTATTGTTTTTACTCCTACAGAAGTTAAAAATGGTCTGTCTGCTCTCTACACTCATGTAAATATCGGAAGTGGCAATCAAGAAGGTTTAAAAGAGCATTTACAGAGCTGTTGTTCCCGTGGGCAAGAAAAGCATGAGATTTATGCTAAATACGAGGATTCTTTAAAAGAAAGAGCCTCAATGAAAAAAATTTATCTCCCTTCTGCTAATTCACATGGAGATGAAAATGAAATAAAGAAGAACAATAATTATACGAATATGAAGGATTTGGGGAAAAAAATTTCTAATGAAAAAAACTTAGCGTCACAAAGACAAGAGAGTGACAAAAATTCAAAAAGTGATATCCATAAAATTAGCCGTCAAAAAAATCAAGAGATTAATTAATTTAATTGGGAGGATTTAATCATGGAACTATCTTGTATTTTAACTGGAATATGCAGAAGACAAGAAACTAGTAAAAGTAAAGCGGTATTAGAATATGATTTAGATGATGAAATCATATTAGAACCATTAAAACCAATTGCAATAATAATGGATGATGAGCTTATAAAACGTAGGGACAATGAAATTATAAGAAAAAAATACAATATAAAAGAAACTAAAACTGCGACGATTTTATAACTCCTATCCTATAGTCTATAGGGTAGGGGATAGGTTTGGTTTTTCTCACTATTTTAATATTATCTAGTATCCATCCCTTTTTATCTCTACCGATAACTTATGCATTGTAAATTTATAATACATTAGGTGTACATTATGCTATAATAATAATCGTATATGCTTGAGATAAAAGGGGATGAAATTTGAAATGATTGATAATAGAATGCGTAACCGCAATACGCATTCAGGTTTTGACACGGTGATAGAATGCTTTTAACAGAAACAGAAATTCTTTTACGTCTTAATAAGACTGCCAAAGAGAAAAACATAAATTTGACTTATTCTCAAAAGCTCTTTTTTTTAAGATTATTGAACTATATGGTATCTAACAAGTTAGAGGATTATACTATAACTATGGCAATTGAGAATATGGCTAAGACTCTTAATTTCTCGAAAAGTACCGTGGCAGTCGGTCTTATTAGACTTGAAGCTTGTGGGGCTATTATGCGGATGGTCGGAGCAAGTCAATTTCAAAGGAAACCCTATACGATTATATTAAATAATAAAATTATTGAACAGGAGTAATTGTTATGAAAACAGAAAAATTCATTGATTTATTAAATGCTGATGAATGTATCGTAATCAATAGTATATCGAAGGATATTCTGCCCTCAGAGTTCACAAGAAATAGACTTTTGGAACATATCCAATTTATCATAAATATGAGTACAGATAAATTAGTCTTAGACCTTGCAGATGGGCTTAAAGAAAAAGTGTTAGAAATCACAGATGATGAGTGGAATGATATTAAGAAAAAAATACCGTTTTCTACCCCTTATGGAGAGGATTGCGATAGGGTACCTGAACCTGATGATTATGTATAAGGATTACCTTATATAACTCACCGTGAGTTTTTATATGTAGCTAAGGGCTGAGATAGGCAAAGTGCGCCTATCTCAACCCTTTTCTAATTTTACTTATTATGTGACGCTATCAAAACAGAATTTTTTTTCGGTACACTACACCGAAAAAAATTTCAATTTTGACAGCGGTAGGGCTATCAGCAAAGGTATATTTGTCTTTTCGTTTATTTCTATATAGAAAAAATATATATGTCAATTAAGAAATAAGATAATAATTTTATACTTGACATTATATATACATTTTAGTATAATGAATAAGAAATGAGGATGTTATCTATATTTTGAGGATGAATGGTAGTGTCATATCCAGATGTAATGCAATTAACTACTATTACAAAGATGAAAAAACATCCTGATTATAAAAATGCAAAATCAGGCGATGTGAGTTCATCTTATCGGCTGGTTCGTGATTTATTGAGTGGAAAAAATCAAATCCAGAAAATTAATTATATAGCTGAAAATTTTCAAAATGCAATTTTACTTGGTGTTTATGCATCGGAGCAAATGGGAAAAAATAAGATTCCTCACGCCCTTGTAGCTATCATTGGTGAAATGACTGGACTTGAAACGGAAGCTAGGATAGTACAATCAAATGAAGTGGGGCATACTGGATCGGACGCTATACATCGTTTAGCCTATCGTGCGAAGTTTACAGGCGATGTTAAACAAGGTAGGAACTATATTCTTACAGACGATGTAATCACATCAGGTTCGACTTTAAGTGAGTTAAGGTGTTATATAGAAGATAATGGCGGTAGAGTTGTCCTTTTTTTAACTGCCGGAGCAGCACAGTTTAGTACCAACATAAAGTTATCAGATGAAACGAGGTTTAAATTAATCGATAAATATGGTATACTTGAGATACAAAAATTACTAAAGGAGCTGGACATCTATGGTGGAGCCTTTGAGTTTCTCACAGAATCAGAAGGAAGAACCTTATTGGGAGCAGGGACGACAATTGACACCGCTAGAAATAGAATCATTGAAGCAAGAATCAGTGGACGCTATAAATGAAATATCTGAATTATGGAGAGCGGAAAAAATAGAAAAAGTCAAATGCTGTTCTACCTGTAATTTTCATGAAAAGGAAGGAGGAGATAAGGTTTCATATGGCAGTACGGTAATAGTAACGCCAGAATATAGTAACTGTAATTGTCCAAATATTGACTCAGATTATTTTGAAAAAATGGACGACGAAGGGAAAACATGTATTTATTACATTATTTCTGAAAAGTAGCAAACATATAACTATATATTAGTAAAATGGTATAATATGGTGAATTGTAAGTTCACTTTTATTTTATTGCTATAAAAAACACTGGGCTATAGATATTGTTACAATATCTGTAATTGAATTAGCTACAGCAAGGGAAAATGAAAATTATGATAAGAATAAACCAGATATGAAAACGTTTACTAAAAATGCATTGGAATGTATATGCTCGATAGATGATGGTGTAAGTATAATGTATTTTTTTTGAGATTAAATGCGGACTTTAAGTTCGCATTTTTATTTTGTCATCCATAGTTCATATGGTATGTGTAAGATAAAATCAGAAAGAACTCACCGTGAGTTAAATCTAAAAAATATCTTAAAAAATGCACACAAAAATTTATGTTTATATTTTAAGTATAGACAGATTTAAAAATGTTTATACATAATAAACTGAAATATTATATAAATATTATACATATTCACGAAAATATATGAGTTAGCCTATGCATGGTATGAAAGAAAAATATTAAAAGAGTTAGAGTATCCTTAAAAATACAAAAAGAGTATGAATTTTTTTGTAAATTTGTGTTTTAGTATCATTTGACAAACGATAGGTAGTGATTTAAAATGTATACAAGAAATAAGTATGTATACATATAGTAATCATATTGATTTTACAATGTATACATAGATTAATTTATGCTAAATAATGTATACATGAAAAGGAGAGCCATTATGGATGATGTTATTACCATCAGAACGAATGATGAGGCTAAAGCAAGGTTTAAAGAATTCGTAAAACAGGGAGATTTTCGCAATCAAGATGAATTATTTAAGCATTTACTTACACTTTATGAAATGCAGGAAACAGGCTTTCGGGTGTCTTCTTTAGAAAAAGCTGTAAGTGCTGTTAATGAATTGTCTGATAGGATTGCAAAAATAATTATAGGCGTTGGCAACATAACCCTTGTTAATGAGGAAAAACTATTAGAAGAAAAGAATAAGATAAGGACAGAAGCCGAAGATAAAATACAGGGTATTACATCCGAATATGAAAAGGTTAAACTCGAAGTTGAAACAAAAGAAGGAATTATAAAAGATATACAGGAAAAATATAATAAATCCCAAGAGCAAATAAAAAGCATAAATCTTTCTCTGGTTGATAAATCAGCTTTAAATGACCAATATTACTTGCGTATAACAAATTTGGAAACTGAAATAAACAAAAATAAAATTCTTGTAGAAGGTGCAAATGATAAATTAGCGGAATTTTCAAAACTTCATCAAGATTTCAAAGAGCAATCAATTTTGCTTGCACAAAAAGATATAGAAAAAGAAAAAGCTATTATAGAGATTTCTGATAGTTTTAAAGATGAGATTGATAAACTGAAAAGTGAAAACCTAAAAGAATTGGAAAAGCTTCGCTATGATATTCAGGAACAATCTATTAAACTCACACAAAAAGATTTAGAGATGGAAAAAGCTTTAATGGAACAAGAAAAATTATTGAGGCAAGAGAATAATGAACTAGAAAAATTATTGAGGCAAGAGAATAATGAACTTAAAAATGAGCTTACAAGGGTAACTACTGATTACGAGAGAAAACTCATTGAAAAGGATAAAGAGTCAATAGAGAGAGAAAAGAAATTTATGAGTGAAATAAATGCAGAACGTGAAACTATTCAGTCAGAGATATTGAGTAAAACAAAAAAATGATTCATAGCTTAAAAAGTTCAAAAAATCTTAAAAACATGAGTAAAAAAATCATGTATTTAATAGATTGCTGTTAAATGCGTGTAATGCGCTCGTATTTGCATTTTTCTCTATAGAGGTATAAAACCATTACAAAGGTGATTAGAATGCAATACAGGGCAGATATAAAGGTGTGTTTTTTAATTCAGTTCTTTGCCATATCTGGTACATTTGATTTTGATTTTGCTCAAATTTAATAGGGTTGTAAAAGTATATAAAAAGACCTTTTATATATTTTACCCATTAAATTTAACTATACTAGTTATAATATGATATTTATTAGTTTGGGAGTGAAACAAATGATAAAAAAAACGATAAAAAAACCTCCAAAGTTCGTACAGACCTATATTGAACAAGCTGTTATTCATAATAGAAAAGCTCAAAGATATAAAGAAAAGCTCAAAGGATGGTTAAAAGTTAATGAAATTAACGTTGATATTAGCGAACTAGAATCTGCACTAACTTATGAAATGGTAATTACTATTCTTAATAAAATTAGGCAATCAATACAATAGAACATCCTGTGGTTATAAAAGGAAATGATAAGTCACTTTATTTGTGTTAAAATAAAAGAGAGTTCAGCTTATATATGGGAGGAAAGATTTATGAATGAAGAAAATATCTTGAGTTTTTTAGATGAATATGGAAATGAAAAAAAATTCAACATTTTATCACAATACACCGTAGGTACTCAAAGCTATATAGCTCTGAAAAGGTACGATGGCGGTGTCGATATTGAAATCTATCGTGCATTTGAACGTGAT
The DNA here is from genome assembly GCA_009785875.1 of Oscillospiraceae bacterium. Taxonomy (GTDB): domain Bacteria; phylum Bacillota; class Clostridia; order Clostridiales; family Clostridiaceae; genus WQUF01. Next base: position 35,717 of record WQUF01000185.1, read on the forward strand.
GGGCTGAACATTGAACTGAGCTGTATAAAATCTGATTCAGAGCTTGAAGAAGCAAAGAGGGGTTTCTATAAAAACTTCAAAGGGTCATTTAGTATAAACTCAAAACCGCCCGAGTACATAATTGATGAGTCAGCAGAGCCAGATCCAGCTACGGTAATTTCAATAACCGATAATGAAGGCAAAAATCACGAATGTCAAATTATTCTTACCTTTACATTCAATAATAAAGATTATATTGCATTAATGCCGTTAGAGACTAAGCAAGATGAATCAATGAATATAAATCTTTATGAGTATGAAACCTCTTTTTTGGATAGTGAATATAATCGGTTATCTTTAAGTGAAATTCCTACATATGCATATGATGATGTATGCGCTTATTTCATGGAACAAATTGCTTGATAAAGAGTATATATTATTAATTTTGCTCGTGCGCCATTGCCTAAAAAAATAAGAGACTGATTTTCATTATCAGTTTCTTTTTTTATATGTGTTACATATGAAATGTGTTATATTTATTATAGTAATATTAAGATTTTAGCTTGGAGAATCAATAAAAAGGAGTATCTTATATATGGAAATTGACACGATATCATATATTAACGAACATGTAAATAGTATAACTTTAGGAAAATTGTATTTTTTTGATTATAAAGACTGTTGTACGATACCTGTTATAAGACTTGATAATAAGAATTGGTTTATTGGATTAGGAATCGCATTAAAACTAAACTGTTGTGATATTTATTATAGCTCTGAATTTTTACCAAATTATGTTAAGAGTTGCAACATAGGTAAATACAAAATACCAAAGGAACATTCCCAGAAAAGCTATATATTTGGATTTGCAGAGATTGACTGTCCATTTACAGTTACAGCACAGAACTTTTATAAAATGGAAAGATTTATAACTATTATAAATGAAGATGGAGTTTTGGATTTAGTACAACACTCTGAGAAGCCAAGTAAAATAAAAAATGATTTTTTTGACTGGATACATGGTTTAGCTCATTTAACAGATGGTACGGTTGGTGGTTTTTCTGATTTATTAGATTGTTCAATAGCTAGAGGCTATCCTTTAGATGAATTGGAATATAACTTGTATTCTCAGCCATATGTAGCGAGAGATTTTTTTGAAGATTTAGAAAAATATAAAGGGTCTATGTATGGTCAACTGTATAATAGTTATGAATAATATAAGGCTTTGACTTATATCAGAGCCTTTTTTATTTGCAACAAGAACAAGTCTTGAATATATGAAAAAGCTGAAAACTGAAAAGTAGCTGGGATAACCATTAATTTAAAATATGTGGCAATTAAGGCTAATACACATATCAAAGCCTTTCGACGGCATAACGAGGAATCCCCCTACGGACTGCCCCCTCATTATTCCACGGTGCTTTGACATGTGTATTTCAACATGCTCGTATACTCTTGCCGATGGAACTCAGAAAAAAGTAAATTAGAAAGTGTAATTCCATCGTTACTCTATTTTAGCATGTTGACCGCCAAGGTTTTTCGCCTCCGGAATCTTGAAAAAAGTATGAAAACTACATTTACAGTTTCTTCTCTTTATGGAACTAAGTGGTTTTTATAAATAGCTTATTCAATATTTTTTATTTTATAGTTGCTATTTTTTGCATTATTTAAACGTTTACATAATCTTGTAAAACATCTTGAAACAGCTTAAAACCGCATTATCTCTACATTGTTATACTTCATGAAGTATGGTATAATTTTATTATACAAAAGAAATAGAATTTGCTAATAAGCGAATAAAAAAAGGTTTAATCCTAAAAAAGTATGCGGACTAAACCAGAATAAAACACATTTACTAAATTATAAACTAAATATTATTTTTTTTCAATACAAAATAATAATCAAAAAAGACATATAAAAAAATCTAAGTATGGAGGAAATAAAATGCAATTATTATCACAAGAATTTAAAGAATATAATAAATATTTGTCAAAATTAGGTGTATATGGAAGTATGTTAGATGAACTAAACAATGGCAACTACATAATTACAATGACAACAAATCATTATTATTTGGAGCATAGAAAAAGTTTTTCAAAAAAACCACAAAGGAATGAGACAAAAATAATAACACCTAGAAATTATGCATGTTACATTACATCAATACCTTTTTTTAAGGATAGAATTAAAAATAGTTATACTACAGCAGGTTACTTACCAACAAGTCTAATTTGTTATTCTCCAGATAGAACGTATAAGGTTGAGAGAATATTTAAAATAGAATACAAGACAGAACCTATAAACCAAAAATAGATTGAAAGGGGTCAAGCCCCTTTCAATACTAAATGGCTTAAAATGTATACAAGGAGGAATAATAATATATGATAATTAATGTTTTTTTAGTTAACAAGAATAAATATTTCAATGAAAATGAGTTAGTGGGTGAATGGTTGAAGTTACCTTGTACAATAACTCAAATTGAGAGTATGAAAGAAAATATTTTGCTTGATAAATACGATGATTATATGATTGAAGATTATAAAACAGATATTCCAAATATGATAATTCCGGTATATGATACGATTGAATATTTGAATGTGCTTGCACAAAAATTAGAAACTTTAAGCATAGATGAGCTAAAACAATTTGATGAAGTTCTTAAAAATGAAACGAGTGATTATTATGAGGCGTACAAAAAAATATTTGAATTAAAGAAAGATTAGCTTATAAAGAATAATAAATATATCTCTACAATTTTTGTAGAGATTATTTTATATCAGTAACAAAAAAATTAAAGCCTTTGTTAGACTAGCATTAGAGAACTAAAAGCTTTAATATGGCATATTATTTAATCAAATCAAAACAATGATTTTATCTCTTTGAAAAGAAAAAAGCTCCTGTTTTTGCAGAAGCTTTTCCTTTTTTTATGCAATTGGTATTGACAAATTGCACAAAAAGCCGTATACTACGGGAAAAATAGTGTTGCGTTGCAAATTTCGTGTGCGCTATTTGGCTGCGGTTTGGCGACCCTGTAAGTCCAAATGCTCACTTTGCGTCAAGGTTAAGTATCCAAAAAAGATACTTACACACTCCCTTATGTCCTTATATTATAACGTTTTGTAGATTTTATGCAAGTGGGTAATGTTAAAATCTATATGACATCATATGTACATAATACGTTATAGATAAAAAGGTTATGAGGAAGCACAGGGGTAAAGTGATTCATTGATATTAGGGTTCGACAAAGGACAAGCCGACATTTATTTTTTTAATGATGGCTTTTTTTGTTGTTTAAAATCAACTGGATAGGAGGGATAACGTGTTAGGTACATATGGAACATCAGCTTTTAACAGTTTAGATGATTTTTCGAATCATAGAGATTATTTGAGTTTCCTATATGCAGATTTAGAGGGATTTATCGCACGTTGCACTATCTCTCCATCCCATGATGAAAATGGTAAACCAGAATTTCATCAAACACTTTGGAAGAACGAAAGGCTCATCAATTATAATAGGTATTTTAATGTTTTAGATGTTTATACATCTATGAACAGTTTTTGGAAAGGCGAGCGCAAAGTATCGGAATTGAAACATTTGAATGCGTTGTTCATTGATATTGATTGCTACAAAATAGGGAAAACACAGGAACAAGTAATCTTAGAACTTGAAACTGAATATTTTGGAGAAAAATTGCCTGTACCTACATTTTTAATAAATTCTGGCAGGGGTCTTTATTTAATTTGGAAAATTGACGAAGATAGGAACGCATTGCCGAGATGGAAAAGCGTTCAACAGTATCTTTACGAAACATGTTTGCCTTTTGGTGCTGACTCACAGGCTTTAGACGCAGCTAGAATTTTACGTGTGCCTTATTCCATAAACTCAAAAAATGGCGAAACAGTTTCAATATTATCATACAGTAATGTTCAGTATACACTCTATGAGATAATTCATGAATTTGATATTGAACCAGTTTCTATAAAAGATAAACCTAAGAATGAAGTACATAAATTTGGTGAGGCTACAGAAAAACAACGCAAGTTCGCTAAGGATATATCTGAAAAGACTGGACTTCCCTTGCCTGACTTTAATTCCTTTGATAAAACTTTTGATTTTATAAAAGATAATTTAACTCACGGTGAGTTCAAAAGTGATGAAAAGAAGAATAACATTTTATTATTTCCACCTATTAGTATTGAAAATACGGCTGAGATTAAGTCTTTACTTGAAGGACGTTGCAATGACCTTCGCCTGCTATTTTCCATGAGAAAAGGCGTAGATTGCTGTCGTGAGTATGGTTTGTTTTTATACCGTCTATGGCTTTGTCAAATTACAAAAGATTTTGATTATGCACTTATAAAAACCCTAGAATTTAATTCAAGTTTAGATTGCCCGTTTACTGAAAACTATGTAATATCACATACAAAAAGTGCAGAAGAAATTATCAAAAAGGGCAGTACATATAAATACAAAACAGAAACTCTTATTGAAGTTCTGAAAATTACACAAGCTGAAATGAAATATTTACATTACATATGCGATTCTCCTATATCGCAAAAAGAAAAAAAATCAAAGAAAAATCATAGAAATTATAAGAATAGATTAAACCGTCAAGGCAAACTAGAAAAAAAAGAGCAAATAAATGAACGTCGTCAAACTATTATTAATATGAGAAACGAAAAAAAGACAAAAGAAGAAATATGCGATTTTTTAAATATATCATTTCGTACCTATGAAAGAGATTTAGTTGCCATATTTGCAAATGGTGTTTTAAATGTAGTTAAAAACACTGTTGAAACTATCGTGGATAATATAAGTGATACCCTCGAAACTATTTCCAATAAGGTTAATGGTCTTATTAATGATACTATTGATACTTTAAAATCATCAGAATTCAATTTACATAATAATGATAATGAAAACGAGAAAATCGTCAATGATAATTTAACAGACAGTATGAATTTAGTTTCTAAAGAAAATGAAATAATCATTAATAAATCTTCTAATAACGTTGAAAACGGTGAAGAATTATCGGATAGCACGGATTTAGTCATTGCGACAAAAAATCAGCCCCTATATTGTAAGAAGAACGCTAGTTCCGCTCTGCTTAGTGAAAATACAGGTTAATAAGTATGCTATTATTTTATAGGTTAATGGATGTTAAAGGGATGTTTATTACTGGTTTATAAGTTGTTTAATATTGGTTAAATAAGTGTTAATTGGGTATTTATTGTTTGATAATACGGAATTAATATAGGTTAATACGGAATTAATGATTCTTTAATATTTGAAAGAATTTTAATATTTATATTTATAATGAAAAGAAAGATAAAAGGGATGGAGGAGTTTGATTGGGAAAAGGGTAGTGGCTTGGATAGGGGTATAGAGAGCAGATAACATATAAGATATTATCTTGAATGATATGATTGGAGAAGACGAATAAGAATTGTTTTTGTGTTTAATTCAAAAGATTAAGCTTTTTTGGAGGTGTCAAAATGGCAAGACCGATTAAATTGGGTCTTGATAGCTTTTATTTTGATGTGGATTTTTTTAATGATAAAAAAGTAAGAAGAATAAAAAAAGATTGTGGAGTTTCTTCAATTAGTTTGTTAATTTGTCTTCTAACTATTATTTATCGCAATGGTTATTGTGTTTTATTTGATAAGGATATTATTTTTGAAGTCTCCGACATAGTTGGAGTGGATGAAGATGATGTTTCAAGAATGGTTGAAAAAGCTCTTGAAGTAGGTTTTTTTGATAGAGGTATGCTACAGAAATTTGGTATATTAACTTCATTAAGTATTCAAAAAAATTTTAACAGCATTATAAAAGAAAAAAAGCTTAAACAGGAAGGCATTTCATCTGTACATAATTTGTTAATTAATACAAGTAGTCATCTTAATAATGAAAGTAGGGTTAATAAAGTATTTATTCCTCCAACACTTGATGAAGTTGAATCTTATTGCTTGGAGCATGGATATACAATAGATTCAAAATTTTTTATTGCCTATTATAGTGAAGCTGGTTGGTTAGATAATGATAATAAAATAGTTAATTGGAAACAAAAAATTGTTACATGGGAATCTAATCAAAAGAGAAGGGAGAATAGCAATGGAGGATATAGGAACAATATTGCAGAGGCGAGTGTTAGAAATAAGGGAAGCGTCAATGATGGAGAAGTCCCAACGTGGGGTAAAGTTTACAAATAATACATATCATCCTTTCATTGAAGAAAGAAAGTCTCTTGGTATTGAACATTGCTCAATATGTGATGATTATGGTGTTGAACAATATATAGCAGAAGATAATGTAGTTCGTACTAGACCTTGTGAATGTATGAAGGAATTTTATAATAGAAAAAGGATTAAATTTAGCGGTCTTGGAACTACTGTAGCGGATAAGACATTTGAATCATATAAAGCAGATGAGACATGGCAAGATGGTATTAAACGTACTGCAATGAGTTTTGTCTATACTCCTAATGCATGGTTTTATATAGGTGGTGCTGTTGGATGTGGGAAAACTCATATATGTACAGCTATATGTGGAGTGCTTTTAAAATCAAAAAATGTTCAGTATTTATCATGGAGAGGGGGACATATTCAGGCAATAAAATCATCTGTACTAGATGAGGTAAGGTATAGAGAGTTAATAGAACCATTAAAAAATGTTGAGGTACTGTATATAGATGATTTGTTTAAAAATGGTGGTGGAAAGATTACGGACGCAGATATTAACTTAGCTTTTTCTATACTTGATTTTAGGTACATAAATAAGCTTACAACAGTTATATCTAGTGAGTATTTCATTGATAAACTTATGAAAATCGATGGAGCGATATCATCACGTATTTATGAAATGTCATATGGATTTTGCTCTCAAATAATCGATGATGATGGAAGTAAAAATTATAGATTAAAAAAACGTGAACTAATACAGAAATAGACATATGCTCTAATTTTATTGTTTATGCAATAAGAGTGTTGAAAGATAATAATTTTTACTCTCTCTCAATACTCTCATTTTTACACAAATCGCATATATATAATTCTAGGAGTAATTATTTTTGTGTTTGATTTAATTCATTATTTAAAACTAGTCTTTTGATTGCTCTCCATAAAGAAAATATGCAAGCAATTATTAATATGCTCAAACATACACCAGTTTTTAAAATCAATCCAGTTAATTCATATTTTAAATTTGTTTCCATACTAAACACCTCCGATATAAAAATTATTGACATGTTGAACAACCATTAATCAAAAAGAAAGGAATATATCTCTATCTCAATATTATTTAATGTGAAGCCATCCGTCATTCTTGGCAGAACCCTTTTTTTGTGCTTTTTATGTAACATCGAGGTCGATAAAATTCAAAAGAACTCACGGTGAGTTCTTTTTTTAATATCTCTAAATAAAAAAATACTTGACGTTTAAAATACAAAATAGTATAATGAATAGTATAAGAAAGAAATATAAAAAAGAAAAGGGGAGTGTATTAAGAATGAAGAAACTAATTGCACTTGATGTTTGGGAATCAGTTCCAGATGAAAAAGGTCTTATCAGATATGCATATGGTCGGAATTGTCTTGATGTGTTTAATGAATTAAGACAGTATCTTGAAGAAATAGGGTACATACCTGATGAATACTTTATTCTTGATAGTTATTGGGAACATGAGCGAATACCAAAAGACGCAATTCTAAAATTTGACATAGACTATGGCTCATCAGAAGGAATATATATTGATTTATACATAAACTGGAATGATTCAGGAGAAGCTCATTCAAAGCATTTTATTACTGGAAAAACTTTAAATGATAACGATGAAGGTATGGACAAGATGTTTTTGATTGCCTCTAATATACGTAAAGTAATAAATTAATAGCAATGTAGATTATATAAGCTGTGCTATCGGCTTGACGGGCGAATCAATAAACGATGACAATGGAATAATTTTTAACTCACTGTGAGTTAAAAATTATGAAAATATTTTACTTGATATTAAATATACATTTTAGTATAATGAATATATTCAGATGTACATAAAAATATTCAGGAAGGGGGAAAAATTAGCAATGGCAACAATACGAAAATTATATAGGATAAAACCCAATGGAAGCATACATGAATCCGTTGAGCTTGAAATTGAAAATTACAGGTATATGAGTGAGTTTGGCGTTGAAGACGGAAAAATAACACAAGATGAAGCTGATAAGTTATTTGAGCAAATAGATGTAATATATAGCATTCTGCAAAAAGCTTTATATCATGGTGTAACTGGAAAGGAAATAGGAATACTAAAGGAAATATCAGCAGGGCGAGCGATGAGACAGGATATGCAATTAGTAGAATAGGTGAATAAAGAGTAGCATGGTTTAACCCTGTTACTCTTGCAGTACCAATAAAAAGAAGGGTGATAATTACAGTGGATAAAATAAAAGTATTAGTAGTTGAACCTGAAAAAGAGCCATATTTGAAGGAAATAGATAATGAAATAAAGACAATGCAGAAATTAGTAAATGGATATATTGAAACAGTCTTTTTAACCAGTACAGCAGTATTAGTGTGTAATGATGAAGGCATGATTAATGGCTCAAAAAGAAATAGAAGTTATGACTTTGGTTTTATATATGGAACATTCTTTATAGCTGGTATTGATGAACCTGATTTTGCTTCTCTCAACGATTTGGATATAAAAAAGTATACTAAAAAATTTGGATTAATAAACACTTGACATATTACATACATTTTAGTAAAATGTATGTAGTTTTAAGAATAGGATAACAAAACACAAAATAAAGCTTCTGGTTAATATATATGAAAGTTATTATATGGAAGTGAGGTTGTAACCTTGGTTAGTAAATTGGTTAATAAAGTAGCGTTCGTAAACTCTAAAGGTGGTTGCGGAAAAACGACATCAATTTTCCACATAGCAGGAGTTCTTTCAAAAGATAAAGATAATAAGGATAAAGCAAAGGGGAGAGTTTTAGTAGTCGATTTAGACCCACAGTGTAATACAACAGATACACTGTTAATGAACGTAGATAAAAAACAAAAACCAGATGAAACTGTACTTGATTTTATTACAGGAACTTCAAGTGCGGAAGAAGCGACTGTTCAGTGTCTATTTCAGACGAGAGGAAACGCTAATGCAAAATATTTCGGGGTCGATTGTATGCAGGGTGATGTATTACTTAGTAAAGAATCGCTTTTAAAGTCTATTGACCCTGAAAAGCTCCAAAAAAATTTTGAGTTATTCTTATCAGAGCAAGGATACTCATGGGTTTTAATCGATATGCCACCTAATAGTTTGACTTTAAATGAGATTTGCTTTTCTTATTTGGCAAATCATGTGATTGTACCGTTTTCATCTGATATATTTTCTGTTCTTGGTTACTCTAAATTAATGACTACAATTGACAAAGAAAGAGCTAATAATCCTTCACTTAATGTACTTGGCGTTTTTTTAGCAAGATATATGGCTAATTGCAAAGTTGATACTTATATACGAGATGAACTTATTAAGAATTTTGACACATTTATAGACATTCAAATTCCTCTTAGTTCAGATTTGCGAGAGAGCATTTTTTGTGGTAGACCCATAAGCTACTACAAAGAATTCTCTAAAGGCAGAATCGCATTTGAAAGTTTAGTAAGTGAAATAAAGAAACGCATAAATAAATTTAATAAGGGAATTTCATAAGGCAGTACATAAAGTGAATTAAGCTAAATATAAAATATAAGAGAGTGAGGGTAAAGAATGGCTAGAAATTTTAGTAAAGCTGGAAGCGTATTTGCAGAGGTTGCAAGAGAAAGCTCGGAGAAAGCTAATGTTCAGACTATAAAAATGATACAGAATGAGAACATTATAGATTATCCTAATAATCGAGAAGATATAAACGATACGCTTGATATAGAAAATAGCATTAAACAGATTGGCTTTAGTGACCCACTAGAAGTTACAGATTTTGGAATGACAAATGGGAAATTCATGATAGTAAGTGGTCATAGGCGAAGGAGTGCAGGGGTGAAGACTGGTATGAGCCTTTTCCCCTGTATAGTTAAGGATTTTAAAAGCGATAATGATGTTTTCAATTATGTTCTATTATCGAACAGTCAAAGGGATAGTGAGAAAGACCCTTTGTTATTTGCCAATCGTTACTTGTTACATGAAGCATATTTAGACAAAATTGGTTTTAAAGGCAGTAAACAAGAAGAAATAGCAAAGAGGCTCGGTATATCGACACATCATGCCGCCCGTTACGCAGCAGTCAATAGGTTAATATCTCCTATAAAAGACATGATTCGTGATGGAGATGTAGGAATGTCAAACGTTCTACCAATTGCGAAGCACACACCAGAAGAACAAGTTGAAATTTTAGAAATACTAAAGGAATGCATTTCATCAGGAAAGGATTTGACAAGAGAAACTGTTAAGACGCTAGTTGAGGGTTACAGGGATGGCAAAAAGACATTTAATGAAATAATGAAGCCAGAAGTAAAAGATAAGGAAAAATCAGAAATCACATTTATTAATGAAAATGAAGCTGAGAGTAGGGATCCTTCAATAAGGGAAGAAGAATCAAAAGGTTTAAACATTGATTCACAAAGTAATGATATTGTGTCCGAAAACAAGAAGGAAAAAAGCACAGAAGCACATGAAGATGAAATTCAAAACGAAGACAGAATTACAGAATCGACAGATGAAATTAGCTTTTATGATGAATCAATTGAAGCAAAAGAAGATGAAAGCCAAGATAATATAGAAAATGAAAATGATATAAATAACGTTGAGGACAGAGAGAGTTCCGGAGCAGACGACAATATTCATGATATTAATAATGATAAAAATTTAAAGGCAACAAAAGATATTCGAAAGTATTTAGACAGATTGAATGCTCTTTTAAACACAACTTATGAATTCTCAGATAAAGAAGAAGCGGAGAATACATTTGATAATATGAAAGAAACACTATCGATGATTATTGATGAAATGTATAATATTTCTCGTGCCTTTAATCTGACTGATGTTTTTATAAATGCAGTTTCAGAAATGCAGGAAAAGCTAAAATCTTATTAAAACAGGAGGCAGACTAAAATAAGAGGCAGGGATTGTCCTGTCTCTTATTTAAAGTACATATGCTATAAGCGACTTATAGCATATTGATAAAGAAAAATACGAATTTTAATGCAAATTTTAATGCAATTAAGGCAATATTTAGTTAAACTAAATAAAGCTGAAAAGGAGGAAGTAATGACAACAACAAATAATGATAGCAAGTCTAGTTATTTAAATGTAAGGGTTACCAGTGACTTAAAAAAAAGATTTGATGTATTTTGCAAAGGTATTGGGTCTACTGGAAGCAAAACTGTTATGTTATTCGCAAGATATTGTATATATTCGGATAAGGCGTTTTCATTTAATTTCTCGAATTATGACATTGCTCAAGACAACTCAGAACCTATTATAGTTGGATTTCGTTTAACAAATGGATTGCGAGAGAAGTTCGCAAAATTTTGCGATAAATTTGAATTACCTATGGCTGTATTTATACGTGATTTCATGATTTCATGCATAACAAAAAATAAACTTCCATTTGACATAAATGAAATAGCCAAAATGAAGTCATCACTCACAATAAGCAAAGAAAAAAAAGAGAATGTGTAAAGCCATTTAACTCACCGTGAGTTCTTCTTTAAAATGTATAAGCATAAAACATATAAGATTCTTGATAGAGAAAATGATTATTTTTATCCAGATGATATAATAAAAGATACTAGGTGGTGAAAGAACTAAAGTAAAAAATTACAGAGCCTCAAATAATATTAAGTAATAAAAAACACAGAAGATAAGATTGACGAAAAAGACATTTCAAGATGGCTTTGAGTTTGATGTATTTAAAGGTTATAAGGATGTAAAAATACTATATCAAATCTTTTTACGGAGGTATTTAAATGCAAAACTTAAATGAAATTTTAGGGGCTTATATTCTTCTTTTTATTGCTGGTGTATGTGTTGGAAGAATAATAAAGTTCATTAAAAAAAATATGAAATAGAAAGATGTTAAACTCTAATAATTTACTTATTAGCTGTTTATGCTTTGTCATGTAGTAAAAGGTGGTATTAAGATGGTTAGTGAGAAATATGTATGGAAAGCCATTGATTTTGTTATCGATTATGCAAAAGAACAAGGTTTGAAGTATCGACGTGGGGATTTTAAAGATATAAGCTTTTGCAATAAAACATATGATAATTGTGTTTTTAATACATATCAAAATTGCGGATATAAAAATACTAAAGCTATACAAATCTGTTTGCGTTATGACTTTGAACGCTGTGGAAGAAGCTTAAAGCAAGCTAAAGATAAATTTTTAAGCTACATGTATGTAAGGGTAAAAAACGATGGAATATATTTTATATTTACTTACAGAGAACTAGATTTACTCATATTGAAAGAAAACGGCGAAAATACAGAAGATAAAATCGAAAAGATTATTAGTAAAGTCACAAAATTGCTTGAACTTGCGGATTTAGAAAAGAACAATTCTGAAAAAGAGGCTATTGCAGCAAGTTTAAAAGCACAGGAACTACTTGTAAAGTATAACCTTGATTTATGTGATATACAAGGTGATAAAAAGGAAAATATAGAAGAAATTATTGCAGATGTACCATCAGGATTCAAATGGAAATACAGTCTTGCTGAGGTTGTCGCCAGAAGTTATCGTTGCCGATTTTATATCATTGGTTCAAATAACATTGTTTTTTACGGTTATCGTTCAGATAGTTTAATTGCACGAAGGGTATTTATCTATCTATTTAATGTCGGAAATAGACTTGCAAATGCATACGTAAAAGTTATGTCTATGAAACTCTATAATACAAATGGTATATACAATAGCTTTTGTGCAGGATATGTTAAGGGTATAAATACAGAATTGTCTAGAAACTCAACAGCCCTTGCGATAATAGTGCCGTCAGAAGTTAATGAGAATTTTGAAGAATTTTCTAAAAATTTTAGAAACAAAGGTAATTTTTTAAATGTAATTGATGACACTGCATATGAGAATGGGATAGTCGAAGGAAAGCGAGCGATGAATGCTCAATATTTAGAGGCATAAAAATTAAATCATATTACATGGAATAAATACAACAGCTTCAAAGTTGAATAATTAAAGTCACAAATCACAAATCACAAAGCAAAGAAAGAGCCATATAAAAACGGCTCTTTCTTTAAGGTATGAGTCAATAAAATGTATCTAGTTAAATTATTATCTATAATATTTTTTTTATTCAACACTTTATATAAGTGAATACTTATTTTTTGTATTCTAATTTTAACTCACCGTGAGTTCTTTAAGATAGCCCATTATCCTTTTTGCCATAATGGGCTAAGTTATTGTTTAATTCAAATTGAGAGTTTCTATAAATAAATCCAGTATATCTTCATTTTTAAGCCCAATATGCCTAGCGTGATTAATAGCTTCGTTTATCTGTTTTTTTATATCTATAACATGTGATTGCATTAATTTATCAGTTATATAAGGCTTTAAAAAGTATCCAACCCCGTGCTTTTTTATGAGTATACCATCATCAACAAGAGAATCCAATACTTTATATGCAGTTGATTCACCTACATTATATAATCCTTTAAATTGCAATATTGTAGGTACACGTTTTCCAGCTAAGTATTTACCACTTAAAATATCGAACTCAAATTTTCTTTTCACTTCAAGCCATTGATTTGTATTTGGTGTAAACTTATTTTCATGATATGTATTTTTCTCTGATATTTTTCATCACTCCCTCATAATGTCCATATGGTTTGGTGTTTATCATCAGTATTTTTATGTCTAACTTAATCTTACAAGACCGCCAATTCGTGATTCTATTTTTATTGCTCCGAATTCACTACTTTCAGGGTCGTCTAAATTCTTCACATAAGCGATTGGACAATTATTTTCTAAATCTTCTATTTCTATTTCCCATTCGTCTTTATATGCTGAAACATATAATATTGAAAAGCATTTTCCAAACTGAAAATTTGTGACTATTACATGATATACAAGAGTACAATAAATATCTTGAAATTCATTTACGTATTCTTGCTCCTTTTCATCAAGCCAAAATAAAAGTCCACATCCTTCAGATTTGTTTATTTTTCCTTCGTTTTTAAAATCATTTTTGACATTAGGGTGGAGTTTTAACATATTTAGTCTGCTTAATGCTTCATTCCTTTTTTCTTCTTTGCTTGGTGTATAAGTTAGAAATTTCTCTTGCGCTAGTTTATTTGCTTCTTTTTCTGCTTCATCATAAGTTTTAAAGCCTGTAAAGACATTATCAATATCTTTGTTCCATTCGGCTTCTGTGTTGTATGTCTTAACAGTTATCATTTTTTCCCCATTCCCTATAAGTAAGGGAGCGTAAACAGTTTGCCATCCCATAATATATACTCCTTTTCATAGAATCTAGTAAATCATAATTCCATTATACTAATTTGTATATTTATTGTCAAGTATTCAAAAATAATTAACTTTATAAGATTGGTAATTATTATTTTCATTTTTTAATAACATTGCATAGTATCACCTTAAAGCAACATAAAATAACAGGCTAATTATTATTAGAGGATGATTCGCAAAAAAATTCTTTATTAAAACGTAACCCTTAATAGGGTTATTTTTAATTGAAACATTAATTTGATAAATACATTTTATGGAAATTATTGGCGAAAATACATTCGGTGTTTTTCTTGCATAAATTGAATGTCCGTGTTATATTCTATAGATAGAATATAAGTTCGTAAAAGAAAAGGTGTATGATGGACGACAAAATAATATT
>WQUF01000186.1 GCA_009785875.1 Oscillospiraceae bacterium
TATTTAGATATAGAGATTTTAAATGAAGACGAAAGAGACTGGAATTATTTTGAGAGACCTAATACGCTGCAGCATCTTGATTTAATGGCATCGATTCAAAATATTGGTCTATTTACACCACTTCTAGTGAATAAACTGGACAATGGAGAATATATAGTTATTAGCGGTCTATCTAGGTTAAATGCATTGAAGGATCTCTTTAAAAATACAAAAAATGTGCGATTTAAATTTGCCCCTTGCTTTGTGATTGAAGGAAAAATTGATGAATATTTCGTTCGATCCCTAATAATAGATGCTAACTTAAGCTACAGAACCATTGGGCGAGATACTTTAATGAGAGCGATATTTGAGAGAGCAGAATTATTAAAGAGGAGCAAAAAATATAAAAATGAGATCAATGTAGCTCAAGCTGTTGCTGATGAGTTTGGACTTTCAAGGGCTACAATCAACAATTATTTGACATTGAAGAAGCTTTGTCCTGAAGCTATGACTTTGGTCTCTAAAAAGGAATTAAACTTAAATTCAGCAAAAGAATTAGCAAAGTTTAATGGAGAAGATCAACTTTATATTCTTGAACATGCAAGCTTAGAAAATTTAAATGATGGTTTTAAAGTGAAGGTTTTAGCTAAAGATATAGATTTAACAAAGACGACTCAAAGCCAATTGGACGATAAGCTGGAAGTTATGGATAGAATAGTACCAAACATTACAACCGTTAAAGTGAAAGTTGCAAAGGATCGATTAGAAAAATTCTTGAAATTAGTGATAGGATTTAAAAAAGAGGAATTAGCTTCATTTTCAAGAGTTAAGGATAGAAAGTATATTAAAAAGACCATAAATGTGACCTTAGACGATAGAGATATGAAGCACTATGTATTAAAGGGAATAATCGATGAAGCTTTAGTTAAAAAGGTTGTTACAAGCGATTATATGGAAATCATTAGAGCGTGATCATTACAACTTAATATTAAATCTTACCCTTGTTTCGACGATATTTTTAGATAATTTTCATTGGATTTCGTTATGGAGACATGGGAGACACTTGAGATGGAATTAGTTCGGCGAAATTTAGGGTTTATTAAAAAGTACATAAAAAAATGCTAAAAATCTTTAGAAACTTTTGGTATTAAATATTTTATTTTTGGTAACAATTTTAATAGTATAGTTTTTTAAAAAAGTAAAATTTAGACTCAACTTTTTTGCCATAAAACATATAATGTATATAGGAGCAACAATATGAATAAAAAGAAAAAAGAGCTTGCTATTGCAAAGGCAACTCAAATTGATGAATCGCAAATTTTTGAGTACGTAGCTAATATTATTTATTATTGAAATACGGTAAAACATTCGATGTTCATAATTTGCGCCGAATGATGCGCTTTGCTGAAAATTTTAACGATTTTCAAATTGTGACGGAGCTGGCGTCAAAATTAAGTTGGTCACATTTTATTGAAATTTTACCGTTAAAATCCAATGAGGCGAGATTGTTTTATGCGAATGAATCAGCTGAACGTCGCTTTGGTACAAAAGAGTTACGCCGTCAAATATCCCGAAAAGCCTTCGAACGACGAGAAATCGCAAACACACAAGTTTCCGATGCTTCCAATGTACCTTTCAATGTTTTCAAAGATCCGTATTTGCTTGATGTGCTTGAATTGAAAGACAATTTTGCAGAAGCTGATTTGGAAAAAGCGATATTGCTTATATTGGGACAAATGCGTTTTTATTTGAAATGGCTTGATCGATATGAACGACAAGAACATGAAAATCCGCCAATTGGAATTATTCTATGTACAGCTGCGAGTCGAGAGCAGGTAGAACTTTTAGAACTTGATAAAGAAGGCATAGCAGTAGCTGAGTATTGGACATCTTTACCTCCGAAAACTGAGTTTGAGTGCAAGATAAAAGAAATTCTATCGCAGGCTAAAGAAAGATTAGCTCGCCGTAAACTCTTGGCAAGCGGTGAAGTCCTACGCAATATCGAATATTTTTATGAAACTAAAGACGATGATTATGAGTAAGTTTATTTTTTGTTAAGTTAACATTGAATTTGTTAACAATATTTAGTATGATTTGTATCAATAATTTTAAATTGTGACGGAGCTGGCGTCAAAATTAAGTTGATCTCATTTGTAAAAGTAGAAATAAGAAGCATTAATTTCATTATCAAAATTAATGAAAAAGAACTCTTTATAAAGGAGTTGATTAATCTTATGGAAAATAAATCTCATCCTAAAATAATCAAACATATTTGTTTAGGTTTAATACTTGGTGTTGTAGCTATTGTTTTTATGTGTTTACTGGTAAGTCAACCCTTTGGTTTTATGCGTTTACTAGTAAGTCAACGTTTATTGGTAAGTCAATCCTTTTGGTTTTTTTTAGCTTTTTATTCGCCAATTATAGTTATACTAATTTCTGTTTTAATGTTTTTGAAAATAATAAAAACTAAAATAAACTGGATTTCCATAATAACATTTATGATAACTTATTGTATTATATATTTATTACTATTAAAATGGTTAAGTTCTCAATAATAATTTCAGTTTTGATGTTTATGAAAAAAATAAAAAAAAGGGTGATATGGTAAATGTACAGGTCAATGATGCAGATTTTTGTTAAAGGGAGCGATAAGGCACTTGCTTTTTATCAAAATGCTTTTGATGCTAAAGTCGTATGTAGTTATCCTAATTTAGATGGAACGTTGATGCACTCTGAGCTTGATGTTTATGGACAGATATTGGCAGTAAGTGAACTAACTGAAAAAACTACACTTACAGGCAATACTATGATGTTTTGCTTGCATTTTGGTGAAGGTAAGGAAACTATTGTTCAAAAAATATATGATGAACTAAAGGATGAAGCCGAAATTATTTCGCCATTAGGTCCGTGTAGTTATAGTCCACTAGAAGCGGATTTAATTGATAAATTCGGAATTAGATGGTGTGTTTTTGTGTAAAGACAAGATCTGATACAATATTGGGAGTAAATATAATGAAAATTTCCATTTACACCCGAAAATTACTAAGATTTTTTTGTTAAACTAATAGATGCAATTTTAATAATTTTAAATTGTGACGGAGCTGGCGTCAAAATTAAGTTGATCTCATTTGTAAAAGTAGAAATAAGAAGCATTAATTCCATTGTCAAAATTAATGAAAAAGAACTCTTTATAAAGGAGTTGATTAATCTTACAGATTATAACATTAACATAGGGGAAAAAAACTTCTGAGTTAATTTTTTTGTTAAGCTAATACTTGCTAAATTAATATATCAAATTAGATTGATTATAAAGATTGATTACAAGTTTGATACAAGAACCTCTTACAATAATGAATATAGTTTTAAGGTAGGTGTTAGGTATAAAACATAAATTATAACCACATTAGGGATAGCGAATAAACTAGAAGCAAATAAAATTGAATCGATAAGAAAAGAAGCATCGCAATATTCTCAAAAGCAGCTTGTTGATGAGGATTTTAAAGTAAACTATAAAGGTTTTACCATTCAAAATGATACCACCTCAGAAAGCTTAATAGAAAACTTAGGATACCCTGAGAATTATAACAATAGACCTTTCTCTAATACATGTAGCAATGGATATGAAGTCTACTCATTTACTTACCCTAGAGTGTATGATATAGAACATGGTTTAGCAATATCATTTATAAAAGACTATATGGATGTAAATGGAGACTCATATATTACAGGAGTAAGCTTACAAGATATAGAGACCTACAGAGGAATAAAAGTAGGGGATTCAAGAGAAAAGCTTTTTGAATTATATGGACGACCTACCACCATTCAAAAATATCATCCTAATACATATTATGTCGAAATTATTTATTCGATGGATGACTTGAATATTTCATTTACACTCGATGAAACTGCATCATCAATAAATTATATTTTTATCGACTATAATTCGAAGAAATCATCACAAGATCTAATTGGTGAAGGATTAAGTAAACTATATGATGATAATGGAGGTTATAAGTTTGATACAAAAAATCTCGAACAGGATTGCAACATTCCTTTAAACTGCCCAAAGCTTCATTACACATATACTGATGTGAGTTTTTTAGGACGCTGTATTAATTCAAAAATTGAAAGTTGTGCAACCAAACCATTTTATTATAAGATAAATGGTCACTTTGAAGTAAAAAAATCAAATATTAATGGTACTTTTGTTTACAATAGCAAGAACTTATTAAGCATCTTATTCGAAGGTTTATTGAGTGGGGAAGATGATGATACTAAAGACAATTATATACTTTACGGTGCAAATATCGATATGACTACTGGAGAAGTTATACTTGCCAGCGATTTATTCGACGAGTCTTTTAAAGAAAAGATAAATGAAAATATTTTCACTAATATAGATACAGGTGAACCTGCACCAAAAGAGCTTTATGATACATTCAGAGACAGTTTTTATGATTGTGAGTA
Organism: Oscillospiraceae bacterium; assembly: GCA_009785875.1. GTDB lineage: Bacteria > Bacillota > Clostridia > Clostridiales > Clostridiaceae > WQUF01. Next base: position 4,447 of record WQUF01000186.1, read on the forward strand.
TAGCTTTTATTTTGATAAAGATAAATTTGTCATCATATTACCTGTTAATGGTCGCTATCTTTTAGGAGCAGATTACAAGGATTTAGTAGATTGCATGAAATTAGACAACCCAATTTGGGATGAATTTCTAAATAAAAAACAATTTGAGTAAGCAGTATAAATATTTTGATGGAAATAATATTCTATGGATATTTTAGTTCAGGTAGATCAAGAATTCACTGATGAATGATTATCATTTATTTTCAAAGGATTCATGATTTATGAGAAAAGTATCACAATTTTTACAAAAACTGGTTTTGGATAAGGAGTATGGATATGGAATACGATTGCGAATCGGTTCAGAATTTGATTCCTCTTGTTAAAAAAGGAATTGCTAGCGAAGCAGACAGAACCATAGTTATAAAGCACATAAAAGAATGTTCAGTATGCAGAGAAAAATACGAAATAGACGCACAAAGTATATTCGTAGAGATTTCCAAGGCAACACAATATAAAATCAATACTAAAAAGCACCGAATACTTATTAATTCATCGATTGCTTTGCTTTTTATCATCTTTGTAGCTGGAATCGGTCTGTCACTAGCATCTATGATAAGAGGCTTTATTGGAGAGTCATATTCCACGCGAAACATTGCTGAATATGGGAACTACTCTGGACATATTAAAGGCGAAGAAAACGGTTTTTTTACCTCGCTTAAAATTTTTCCAAAAGAATTGTTACCATCTGCAACAGTTGAAGATTACTATTATTTTTGCAACAACGGAGCACTGGATAATTCATATCAAATTTATTATGGTCAAATAATTGGTATAGATGAATCTATTATTCCACCGAAATATCGTCTTCCGGGATTTCAATGGCTGCAGGATGTTCAATAATTATGAAAAACTTTAATTAAGTTAGAGAGAATCGTTTATAGAACCTTGTCAATATTATAATCAAATTCACGTGATACTTTAACGAGAATTGAAAAAAATAGAAGTAATATAGAAGTAATAATGAAGGAGTGTGATTCAATTATGAA
>WQUF01000187.1 GCA_009785875.1 Oscillospiraceae bacterium
TATAACTTGATGCCCCATTTAACAGTGTATGAAAATATAATACTGCCGCTTGGGCTTGATGGACGAAAGGCTGACACAAAGCGTGTTAGCGAGCTCATCTCCACTTTGGGGCTTTCAGATAAAATCAAAAGTCTGCCCAATCAGCTATCAGGTGGACAGCAGCAGCGTGTAGCTATTGCTCGTGCTCTCGTAACTCAACCAGCTATCGTTTTAGCTGACGAACCTACAGGAAACTTAGATTCTCGCACTGAATCAGAAGTGTTAAATCTATTACGCACCTCTGCAGATAAACTTGGACAAACACTTGCTATCATCACCCACGACGATAAAGTTGCGCAATTTTGTAATCGCATTCTGAGGATTGAAGATGGAGTGATTGTGAAATGAATATTTACGGGTTTTCGCTGAAGAGTTTTCAAAAGAATATGGGAAAAGGTATCATTTTTATCATCGTGCTTGCTGTTATATTGATGACTAGTGTTTTAAACATTGCAACCAGCTTACATAAAATGATCTATGACGATGCTGTTTCTGTTGCTGGCGATGCTCACGTCGAGTTTTTAAATATCACTATAGCGCAGGCAGACTTCCTCTCCTCTCAGCAATCGGTGGAGTGGTCGAACTTGCAACTTAGTTTTTTGAGAACATGGGGCTTGCCTCTTAATAGCGACAATGTCATAAACATTTTGTATATGGAGAAAATAGGCAATTTAGCAGGATTTCGCCTTCAAAGTGGTCATGCACCAAAAGAGGAAAATGAAGTTGTCATTCCACCGCACACAGCTCACATGCTTGGGATAAATTTAAAACCTGGAGAAAAATTTACCATACAATTACAAAATCCAGATAAAATTGAGACTTCTTATGAATTTACTGTCTCTGGAATTTTAAACGAACTAAAATATTTTGAAGCAAATGAACTAAACTATATCTTTGTTTCAGAAGCTTTTGCATTATCACATGGGCGATTTATAGAAGAATATGGACAAGATTCCGATCCTACTAACAAAAAATACGATATGCGAACGATATTTTTGCATTTTAAAGATGGTTATAATATTAGAGAAACTGCTAAAGAACTTGGAACACTGGCTGGTATCAAGGAAGCAGATATCAATTTTAACGAACGATACCTTAGTGCCAATTTACAGGATCCAACCACTGTTTTAGCTATTGCAATAATACTCTTTATCCTCATTTTAACTGGAGTAATAGTCATTTATAACGCTTTCAATATCGTCATAATAAAAAGAACACATCAGTATGGACTCTTAACGCTGATCGGTGCATCAAAGAGACAAATACGTACCTGTGTTTATATTGAGGCTGTTTTATCCGCTTGTTTAGCATTGCCAATTGGAATGATTTTAGGTTCAGGATTTGGTTATTTCAGTATACCTATAGTGGAGAGAATAGCCCAAGGAGACATGGCTTTTTATGCTGTTCCATGGACTTATGGACTTACTATTTTACTTACAATAGCCATGGTATTTATTGGAGTATTGAGACCTGCATTCAAAGCATCAAAGGTTACTCCTGTTGAGGCTGTTCGATTCTCATACGTACCCAAAATCAAAAATAGAAAAACTCAGCAAGATAATATAACCTTGTCTGTTTTAGTCAGGCTCAATCTAAATAGAAGCCGTGGTCGCACTATTGGCACAGTTCTAGCTCTTTCAATAAGCGGAACTTTACTACTTATAGTTTCAATGATTGGATTGTCAATGTATAGCGGTGTAGACAATCTCACTTCCGGAATGGTTGCTGGGGATATACAAGTACTCACTGGTATTAAAAGAGGCAATACTTACTATTATCCCAAAAAAAACCAATTAACTGATGATATCCTAAATAAAATTAAAAACATTGAAGGTGTAAACCGTGTTGATGTATTTGCTATCCAAGATTATTGCGACTATAATGAAGAAAATGATAGTTGGAATCACTCTGGCAACATTATCGGAATGGAAGACGCAACGCTTAAAGATCTTTTAAAGCATACCACCGGAAATGTGAGCCTTGATGATTTAAAAAAACCAGGAAATGCCTTAACTGTTACATGGGGCTACTATAATAATATTGGCGTAGGAAATTATGAAATTGGACAGGTTGTAAATGCTTCGTCATTTAATTTTGGAAATGTAGGTGGATCGTTTTCTTTCAATATCGTAGGACTTATCGATCAAGATGATTTTCCTCCATATAATCCGTTAGGATTTGGTGGTATACCGACACTCATCTTACCTATGGAAGCATTTTTACAAAATGATTTTGATTCAAATTATAAAAGTGCTTGTCTTTATATAGACGATGATAAGTACGATTCTATTGAAAAAGAGCTTACAGAGATTTTAAAACCTTATGATGAACTATATTTTAAGTCTCACAAAATGCTCATTGAAGAATATAAAAATCAAATTATGGGGCTTATCATGCTTATTCTTGCTGCTGTTTCAATCGTTGCACTAATTGGCATATTAAATCTGATCAGTCTAGTTTTTATCGGCATAGAGCAGCGTAAGAAGGAGTTTGGCGTTTTATTTGCTCTTGGACTCAGCAAAATAGGATTGAAAAAATTGCTCAGGTTTGAGAGTATTTGGGTTTCAATATTAAGCTTGATTCTATCAATAATATTAGGTTTAGGAATAGGATATGGGTTATATAGTTTATTAGTTACTCAGGCTACCTATCTTGTATTTACTTTCCCTTTCATCCCTATCATTATATTATGCATCATATATGTTGTTGTTCCACTGATTATCACTAGAATTGCAATCAATCATTTATCAAAGTTAACAACAACTGAGCTATTAGGACAGATGGAATGACAATTTTTAATAAAAAGACGTAAAGCGGAGAAAATATTAAAATAAAATTTGATCCCATTTCTTCAAATTTTTATTTAAAATAGATCATTGCATTGTATAATTTTAGAATATAATAAATCATTAGTAGAATTTCTCAAGTTTAAAATAAGCTCGGAAGGAGTATTTTTATGAAGATATTAGTAACAGGAGGAGCAGGCTATATTGGAAGTACCACATGTTCAGCATTAATTGATAACGGGCATACACCTATTATACTTGATTCTCTTGTAAATGGTAGAAGAGAATTTGTTAAGAATAGAATTTTCTATGAAGGGGATGTTGATGACAAAAAATTAATCGAAAGAATATTTACGGAACATCCAGATATTGTAGCTACAATCCATTTTGCAGGTTTTATTGTCATCCCGGAATCTGTTGAAAAACCATATGAATATTATAGAAATAACGTTTCTAAAGCTATAAACTTTTTTAAAACATTAATCGATCAAGGCTGCAATAAAATAATTTTCAGTTCTACCGCTGCTTTATATTCTAAAGGGAACGGTGAAATGGTGACAGAAGATATTCACGTTGAACCAACAAGTCCTTATGCAAGAACAAAACTAATGATTGAATATATACTAGAAGATTACTGCATGGCATATGGGATTAAAGGAATTGCTCTAAGATATTTTAACCCAATAGGAGCTGATCCCAAAATGCGCTCTGGAGCCTATGCTGAGAATCCATCACATGTTCTAGGTATATTAAATGTGTTAAACAAAGAAATAAACAAAGAAGAAGCTCCACCGAGACCTGGTGATGTTGCAGGTGCTTATGCTAATGCCAATAAAGCTCTAAATTTACTGAATTGGAAAGCGGAACTTTCAATAGAACAAGCGATTTCAGATGCAATTAAATGGAATGAAATATTCAGATCCACTCTTGCTAAATAACAATTTTTATAAATAAATAAGAGGGTGATTTAAGTGAATTTTGAGACTAAACTTAATTGTATAGATTTAAGAAACATTACATTCAATGGTAGTATTTTAGATGTAGGTGGTGGTGGAGAAGGAATTATTTCTCAACATAGTGGAAATAGTGTAATTGTAATAGACAAATATAAAAGTGAACTCGAAGAGTCACCAGATATTGGCGTAAAGATTGTAATGGATGCTTGCGATTTGAAGTTCCTTGATAATTCTTTCGATAATATTACTTGTTTCTATTCATTGATGTATATGGAATTATACGAAATTGAAAAATTTTCGATAGAAGCTGGCAGAGTTTTAAAAAATGGAGCTTTCCTCTGGATTTGGGATGTAAATATGACGTTACCTGTTACAGATGTCTTTATTGTTTCTTTAAAAATAAAAGTTTCTGATAATATAGTCATAACTACAGGATATGGTGTTTCTTGGAAAAGAGAGCAATCTGCAGATGATATTTGTGAGATTTTTAAGAAAAGAGGATTTGAAATTGTCAGCACTATGCATAACTTTGACTCATTTTCGCTTTGTTTAAGAAAGCTATAAAAAAACAGACTTGCTAAATAACAATTTGATTATTTAAATGGACGAACACCCTGTGATGCGTTCGTCCATTTAAATCATTTTAATAATGTTTTTCTTGTAAGCTCCGTATTTTCTTCTTCGAGCCTTAGTATTTTACCAAGTATCATAATTTGCTCCTGCCTAAGTTCACGAGTTGCCACACCAGTTGCATTTATAGTATTATAAGTTATTGCAACATCGCAGCATGATTTGACTTTGTTCCTAAATACAGATAGTGTTCTATGGATAACCCCGTAATTATCAGCAATTTTTATAAGACTTTTTCGATCACTATCTGACAAAAGAGTTGAGCTTTCTCGTAAATATTCCTCAGCAGCCCTACGCCCATCAATTAAATTTAGTAACATGCTATCATTAACGCTCAAGCGACGAAGTGCATTGTACTTATCGCTAAAAATATCAAAAGCCATGTCATCTGATAAACCTTTCATCCATTCTTCGTATGCTTGTTTCCCTTGATAATACCCTCTACTGCTATCAGAATAAAACACTTCAACAAGAATTTTAAGGGAAGTCTTTAAAATTTCAAGTTGTGATGGCTTATCATTTTTATCACCAAAATGTGCAATTAAAAATGGCCAAAAGTCATTTGAAAGATATCCACCTCGCTTTTCAAATGTGATCTTTTTAAGTTCAGAGTGCGAACAATCACCCTTTTCCCATTTGTCAAATATTTCTTTATCAAAATATGTGCGACATAAAAACTCGCTGCCGTCGTCGATGTAACCAGTAATGATGCCCCATTCAGGGGCTATACGTAAATTTATCGCAAGCACAGGTTTGCCATTTTTTAAGTCACGGATAATAGCAAGTCTCTCTGCTTTGCGGTCATTCTTTTCAAGTCTATTTGCCCATACTGGAGTATAACCGATGGCTTTATATAGTGGAGTTGCATAATCAAAGGACACGAGGGCATCAGTGCAGCTCCAATCCCAAATATCAACAAAGCATATACGGTAACATGCTCCAGACATGCCCATAATCTTCTCATAAGTATAATCCTCACCCATATATTTTAGTGCAGCATACATAAAACCTGCCCATGTACATTCCATTCCAATTTCCCATTCAA